>DSBH01000158.1 GCA_011056825.1 Deltaproteobacteria bacterium
CCCGATGACCTGCTTCGGAAATCGGGGCTTGTCGTGTTTAAAAACGAACGGCAGGTGTATGATCGTTTTCGCAACCGCATCATCTTCCCTATAGAAAACCTGTCGGGCGACATCGTCGCTTTCGGCGGCCGGGAACTTGGCGGAGGAGAACCCAAATATCTTAATTCTCCTGAATCGCCCCTCTACGTGAAAGGAAATAATCTTTACGGGCTGTTCCGGACGAAGGACGAAATCCGTTCACGGGATATGGCAATCCTGGTGGAGGGATATTTTGATTTACTGGCGCTTTGGAACGCCGGTTTTTCAAACGTGTTTGCCACTCTCGGAACGGCGCTCACGCGCCGGCAGACTTCCCTGATCGGGCGGTTTACGAGAAACGTGACCCTGCTTTTTGACGGCGATGCGGCAGGGCGAGCCGCCGTCGAACGAAGCCTGCCCCTCTTTCTTGAAGAGGACATTGCGGCCCGCGTCGTGATATTGCCCGACAGTTCCGATCCTGATGATTACGTGAAGAAGTATGGTCGGGAATCTTTGGAAGGGCTCATTCAAAAGGCGCCCACGATGGTGGACTACTACATAGACGGAATAATGAACAATGCCGATCGGTTCGAGGGTACAACGCGCCTGGCCCGGGAAACCGTCTCTTTTATCAGGAATATACCCGACGTTATCCAGAGAAATCTTTTTATAAAACGATGTGCTGAAAAACTGGGGCTGGACCAGGGCATGTTGAAAGAAGAAGTGAACAGGGAATCGCGTCGGGCCGGACCTGCGGTCCCCGAACGCCGCCCCGGCGCGACGATCGATCCCGTTGAACTGCATCTTATCTACCTGATGATCGAGTTCCCCCGCAAGATTCCCTTCGTCAAGGAAAGCGGCATACTCGAATGTTGCAATGAGCCGGCGCTCAAGAGTCTCGGGTGCAGGATCGTCGAAATTTTTGAAAAGCGCGGAACGGTGACGATGGCGGAGATCATGAACGAATCAACGGAAGGGGGCGTGGCGGATCGGTTGCTGGCGATGGCCGTGAACGAACCACCCGAAGAAGCGATCGTCGATCGAATGTTCCATGATACGATGAAGAAAGTAAAGGCGCACTGGTATCGTGAGAGACACCGGGCCCTGAAGCGGCGGTTGATGGAGGCGCACGAGCGGGGTGACGCGCAACAGTGCGACAACTTGCTCATGGAAAAAGCGCAGCTGCTCAACCAGGAACAAAAAGATCATATTCTGAAGGGGGCGTCTCCGAAGTAGCGGTCAGCCGCCTGAGGAGGGAACATTGACAGGCGGGCAGGCCCGCCGGTTCAGCATGCGATAAGCCATATCGCCGACGAGGAGAATATTACATGAAGCGATTTATAAATTCGGATGAAGTAAAAAAATTAATATCGCTCGGGGAGGAAAAGGGATTTCTCACCTATGATGACGTGAACGACATGTTGCCCACAAACGTGACATCATCTGAACAGATAGACGACATTATAGTCTTTTTCGGGGAGAGGAACATCGATATCATCGATGCGGTGAAAGAAGAAAAGACCCGCGACAAGAAAGTCACCGACGAATCGGAAGATTCGAAAGATCTGGAAAAGGAAACGTCGCTGCTGACGTCGCCGCTCGGCAAGACGGGTGATCCCGTGAAGCTGTATCTCAGGGAAATGGGGCTTGTGTCCCTGTTGAGCCGGGATGAAGAAGTGGAAATAGCCAAGAAAATCGAGGAAGGCGAGCGAAAGATAATGGAAACACTTTGCCGGTTGCCTTCCTTCGTCAATGAGGTGGTGCGGCTTGGTCGGCGCCTGGAAAACGGCGAGATCAGGATCAAGAGCGTCATCGACAACATCGATGACGAGACGGGTTTCATGGACGAGGAGGTTCAGACCGAGAGGGTTCGCGGGCTTACCGGCCGTATCGAGGCATACTATGATCGTAACCGTGCCCTTGAGGAAAAATTCAAGGATCAGGGCCTGAGCGATAAGCGTCGGGCCACGCTGAAAAGGGAATTTGATAAAAACCTTAAGATGATCACGGAAATCTGTGACGAGATCCATTTGAGTAAGAGACGGATAAACACGGCGCTGTCGAAGTTAAAAAAAGATGTGGAACGTATAAGGGTCCTAGAGGAACAACTTCAGGCCTGCAGGGGCCAGGCCGGGATGCCGCTCAAGGAAATGGACAAGGTTTTTGCCCGGTTGAGAAAATTTCCCGACAAGGAAAAGGCTATCGCCCGTGAGGTGAAAATTCCACTCGCCCGCTTGAAGGAATACGAGAAGATTATAGGAAACGCGCGCCGGGAAAGGAAACTCATCGCGGACAAGATCGGTGTGCCGTCGGAAACGCTGAAGCGGGTTCACAACGACATATCCAGAGGCGAAAGAGAAGCAAACGAGGCGAAACAGAAATTAATCCAGGCCAATCTCAGGCTGGTGGTCAGTATCGCGAAAAAATACACCAATCGCGGGCTTCAGTTTCTTGACCTGATTCAGGAGGGGAACATCGGCCTCATGAAAGCGGTGGAGAAATTCGAGTACCAGCGTGGATACAAATTTTCAACATATGCCACGTGGTGGATCAGGCAGGCCATTACGCGGGCAATCGCGGACCAGGCGCGCACCATCAGAATTCCTGTTCACATGATAGAAACCATCAACAAGTTGATCCGGACGTCGCGGTATCTTGTCCAGGAACTCGGCAGGGAACCGACGCCCGAAGAGATAGCCGAAAAGATGGAATTCCCTCTTGAAAAGGTTCGAAAGGTTTTAAAAATCGCGAAGGAACCCATCTCGCTGGAAACGCCCATCGGAGAAGAGGAAGACAGCTCACTCGGTGATTTCATCGAAGACAAGAAAATCATGTCGCCCTCGGATGCGACCATGAGTATGGATCTGGCGAAACAGACGCGCAATATCCTGTCCACGTTGACGCCGCGCGAGGAAAAGGTGCTGAGAATGAGGTTCGGCATCAGTGAAAAATCGGAATATCAACTTGAAGATGAATCCGTCGACGCCCCGGAAATGATGGAGCGGGCGAGGAAAATCGAGTTGAACGTGCTCAAGAAAATGAGAGGCGCTTCACGAAGAAGGGAGATCAAGGGAAACGCGAAATGACTTGGAGCCGTCGGGATCGCCTCTGCAGAATCTTCACGGAGCGCCGGCCCGGCGGGATGGAATACGGATATTACGTGTATCGGAACTGACGGCTAACATCAAGGCCCTCGTAGAGACCGGCTTCGGAATCATCTGGGTGGAGGGTGAGGTGTCGAATTTCAGGTGCCCCGCGTCGGGGCACCTTTATTTCACTTTGAAAGACGAATCAAGCCAGATCAGGGCGGTCATGTTTCGGCAGAACGCCGCTGCGGCGGGGTTCAGGATTGAGGACGGGCATGTCCTCGTGTGTCGCGGCCGCCTGACCGTCTATACCCCCCGGGGAGACTGCCAGCTTGTTGTTGAAGCGGTTGAGCCGCGCGGCATCGGAGCGCTCCAGATTGCCTTTGAACAGCTCAAGAGCCGCCTCGAGGCGGAAGGGCTGTTCGACGGGGATCACAAAAGGCCGCTTCCTCTCATGCCGTCCAGAATCGGTATCATAACATCTTCGACGGGAGCCGCCGTCAGGGACATTTTGACCGTTATGAAGAGGAGATTTCCTGCGTGTAGCGTGCTGATCGCACCGGTCAGAGTGCAGGGGAACGAAGCGGCTGCCGAAATCCGCGAGGCGTTATCGTTGCTGAATACCAGGAACGATATCGATGTTATCATTATAGCCCGTGGTGGAGGATCGCTGGAAGACCTTCAACCATTCAACGATGAGTCGCTGGCCCGGGCCGTGTACGGGTCGAAAATTCCCGTGGTATCGGCGGTGGGCCACGAGATTGATTTCACGATAACCGATTTCGTCGCCGATCTCAGGGCGCCGACTCCTTCGGCTGCCGCCGAGCTGGTCGTGCCCGACAGACGCGAGCTGGCCGACGTTGTGAAAACAATCCTGTCGAGAATCGTCTCTCTTCATAGTTCCTGTTGCCGCGAATTACGCAGGTGTGTGAAGTCGTCCAGGGAACGCCTTGGCGATCCGAGAGGCAGGATCAACGACCTCCGAATATACCTTGATGACCGGACGTACCGTCTGTCGAACGGAGCCCGGCGGGTGATAGACAGCGGCAGGGTAAAGACCGTTTCATCGGCCGGTTCATGCAGACGGCTGAGTCCTCTCAATGCAGTGAGAGAATACCGCAAGGCTGTAGACTACCTCAGGAGCAAGGCTATTTTGCACGGGGGATACTTGCGGGGCCGGGTTCGTGCGAGAGTAGAACGTGCCACGGCCGTGCTCGAGACTATGAGTCCCGCTTCGGTCCTGGCGCGTGGTTACAGTATCACCAGGCGCCTGTCCGATGAAGCGCTTATCACCGGCGCAGAAGAACTCGAGGAAGGGAACGACGTATCGGTCGAGCTTGACCGCGGCGCCTTTCACGCGAAAGTAATTCAGATCATTCAGGGGGTGCCCCATGGCGGACGTAAAATTTGAAGAAGCCTTGCAGCGGCTCGAAGAAATTGTGAGAAAAATGGAATCAGGGGATATGGCGCTCGACGAATCGCTGAAGGCCTTTAAGGAAGGAATGGAACTTTCACGACTCTGTATGAAAAAACTTGACGAGGCAGAGCGGACCGTGGAAACACTGCTAAAGGAAGGTGACGATATCGTCACGGCGCCTTTTGTAACGGAGAAAGAACATGAATGAACAGCCGCACGAGCAATTGAAAGAGTATCTCGACCGCAGGCGGGCGAAGGTCGATGAAGCCCTGGATCGTCTCGTGCCGGGGAGTGATTCATATCCGCCAGCTCTGTTTGAAGCGGCCAGGTACAGCCTCTTCGCCGGCGGCAAGAGACTGCGGCCGATACTCTGCATGGCCGCCGCAGAAGCAGTGGGAGGAACGGCGGACGACGTGATGCCTTGCGCCTGCGCGCTTGAAATGATTCATACGTATTCGCTGATCCATGATGACCTTCCCGCCATGGACAACGATGATTTCCGCCGGGGGAAGCCGACGAACCACAAGGTTTTCGGGGAGGGCATGGCCGTGCTCGCCGGTGACGCCCTGTTGACCGACGCATTCCGCCTGCTTGCCGGCATGTTTTCGTCCGGGGTGCGTCACGAGGATCTGCTCCGGGCGATCCACGAAATAGCAAGTAAGGCGGGATTTTTCGGCATGATCGGAGGCCAGGCCGTTGACCTGGATTCGGAGGGGAAAACAATTGTTCCGGAAACACTTAATTATGTTCACATGCATAAAACCGCCGCGCTGATCACCGTTTCTCTGCGCGCCGGAGCAATTCTGGCCGAGGCCCCGCCTGATCGTCTTGAGGCGCTTACGGCCTACGGTGAAAATATCGGACTCGCCTTTCAAATTGTGGACGATATTCTCAACGTGAAAGGCGATCCCGCGGTAATGGGAAAGGGC
>DSBH01000060.1 GCA_011056825.1 Deltaproteobacteria bacterium
CTTACGAACGAATAATCCTGGTCATGGACACGCTTCGTTCGGCGGGCGTGCCTGGTGTTATTCTCGAAACGGCCGGTGAAGGCGGCGGCGCTTCGGGGGAGGTTCCATGACCGGGAAGGGCACGGCAATAACGGCGGCATCGTTCATTGTCGCCCTGGCCCTGCACGTCATCGTGGCCCTTCTACCGCTTCCCCGGCCCTGTACGACAGGGTTTACGCGTGTTTCTCCGGCCACGAGCCTGGAGATAATATTCGCCGAGAAGAAGACCGCCCCCGAGATCAAAACGGCAGTGGAAGCCGACCCCGCCCCCGTGACAACCGAAAGCGATTCCCGGAAGCCCGTTCAGGATGAGCCGCCTCTTTTCAACGAACCGGTTGACGGTCTGAAAGCACCTGATGACGCGGCGCTGCCGCCGGAGCGAAGGGCCGCCGCCTCTGACGATCAAAAGGCCGTCGATCAAAAAGAAGCCGACGGTGATGTAGCCGCGGACGCGGCATTTTCGAACCCCCGGGGACGGAACATGGAACGCGCCTCGCCTGCGGACCGTCCGGTTGATGATCCGGCCGCGCGGGAAATCAACAAGCCCGTTGTGCCGGCGGCGCCCCGTTACCGCGACAATCCGCCGCCGGATTATCCCCGCGCAGCCCGTCGGCGGGGGCATGAAGGGCTGGTGATGCTGTCTGTGAACGTCGGTGTTGACGGCAAGGCACAGGCGGTGGAAGTAAAAGAGACATCCGGCTTCGATCTTCTCGACCGGGCGGCCCTGCTGGCCGTGCGGGAGTGGCGGTTCGACCCGGCAACGCGCGGCGGGGCCCCTGTTGAAATGACCGTTGATGTTCCCGTAAGATTTGAACTTCGAGAAGATTCATGGTAGCAATGGCACAAAACAACAAGGGAGGGCAAACCCGCAATGAATCCTGGCGATGCGAGAGAACGCCTGAAGGCGATGGTACTTGAACGATCATTCCGCTATCGGGACGATCCTCCCTTTACGCTGGCGTCCGGGAGGACCAGCCCCTTTTATTTCAATTGCAAACCGACGACCCTCGATCCCGAGGGGATGAATCTTATCGGCAACGTTCTTTTCGACTTGCTCGAAGACAGCCAGGTCACGGCGGCAGGCGGACTCACGCTGGGCGCCGATCCGCTGGCGAACGCCCTGTCGGTCATTTCCTGGCAGCGGGGACGGTCCATTAAATCCTTCATCGTGCGTAAAGAGGCAAAGGAGCATGGAATGAAAAGCGCGATCGAAGGAAACCTTCAGGCGGGTGAGCGGGTGGTCATTCTCGACGATGTGATCACCACCGGAGGATCAACAATACAGGCCGTAGAACGCGCCCGCGAAGAAGGGCTGATGATCGACCGGGTAATCGCGTTTATCGACCGGGAAGAAGGCGGACGCGAAGCAATTGAACAATTCGTTCCCTCGGTGCAGGCAGTCTTCACTCGCACCGAGATCATGGAAAATTACGGCGTGAAGAACACCTCCCGGAGACAGTAAAAACCTGTGATTACATCAAACCGCTTTTTTCGGTTTTCTGCCGCGCGTCTGTTTTTTCAATATGCCGACATTCACGAGGTATTTTTTTAACGGTAAAATTTCCTTGTCAATTTCTTCCCGCTGCTTCAAAAGTTCATCATAGCGTTGCTTGGCGACCTCCTGGAATTCCTTGTTCATAGTTCGTTTCTCCTTTTGTGTGAAAAATTTTTAATATTTTCATGCTCATACATGAAAACCCGTTTTTTTGTCAATAGAATGGAGTTAAAAAATATTTTTAACGATGATAATTATAAGGTTTCTGATTATGGTACGAGAGCGGGTGGTGCCGTGACGTACGGCAGTCGATGTAACGCGGGGGGGGGGTGGGTGATTATAAACCGGGTCGTAAGCGTAATTTCCCGTCGACAAGGAACTGCGGTCAAGACGTTTTTGTCACCAGTGATCCAGCCTCGATTAGGAAGCGTCTAATGCTCAAAAAATAAAGCATAGGAAGGTGTTTTGAACGGGATAAAACAGCAATTTTTGTGGTTCCGTTTCACACAAAAAAACCGGGGGTTTGACCCCCGGTTTTTATTGATTTGCTGAATCAGGAATTGGTTTTTAACCGAGATATTTCCTGGGAAGTTCAGCGAGGACCTCTTCGGTTTCTTTCATGATCTTCGCTATTACATCCGCGACCTTGGGCATGTCGCTGATCCGCTGGGCGACCTCGCCACCGGCCATCATGGCCTTTTCCTTATCGCCTTCGTACGTGGCCTTGATCGACTCGTTTTCATAATCGATCAGGGACATGTCTTCCATGGTTTCGTAGCTGTCGGGCGTGCCAAGAAACACGCCGGGTGATTTCTTGAGGGTGTTTACGGCATGTTCTTCACTGCGGGCGTTCCTTAACCAGCGGGCCGGACCGACATAACCGCGGGCTATAACAGTGCCCCGGTCGCCCGCGTCCACGACGGCCTGTTTCCAGATCGGGTGAAAATCACTTTCCTGGGTTGAGAGGAAGCGCGTTCCCATCAGTACGCCATCGCATCCCAGCGCGAAAGCAGCCGCCATGCTCTTCCCGTCGGCGATGCCGCCACCGCCGACTACCAGCGTCTTTTCGTCGGCGACCGCCTCGACGACTGCCGGAAAAAGCACCATGGAATGAAGAGGTTCCCAGTGCGTGTGGAAGCCGCCTTCGTGGCCAGAGGCGACGATCACGTCGGCGCCCGCTTTCTTGGCGCGCTGTGCGGCCCTGACGGAGGGAACAATATGAACCCAGATGAACCCGGCTCCCTTGATCATATCTCCCCATCCCATCGGATCGCCGGCGGAGGTGTACATCACCTTGAGGGTCTTTTCCATTTCGGGGTTTTCTTTCCGTGCCTGGATGGCGGATTCAATCATAATCTTTGAATATTCCCTGAGTTCCGCCGATACCATAACGTTCGGGCCGAAGACGCCTCCTTTGTCCTTGACCAGACGGTGCGTGCGTTTGAGAACCTTCCCCAGCGCCGTTCCCATGTCGTCATCCCGGTCCGCCTCGCCGCTGTCCACAAAGGCGTTGTATACCCAGGGCTGGTCGTGCTTGTTGAAGAGACCGCTGGTGGAAAGCAACCCGAGGACACCCGCGTTGGCAGTCGCGACACAGAGGTTGTTGTTGCTGAAAGGGCCCATACCGGCCTGCATGATAGGATACTTGATGCCGATCAGGTCACACAATCTCGATTTAATCATACTTCTCCTCCTGTTTAAATTATTATAATGGTGCTGCTATATTGATCTGGATTCCATGGTATGTCGTACAGCCTGAACTCCGGAATATAACAGGACCGGCGGAATTTCCCCGTTATTCCTGCCGACTCTTTGCATAAACACCGGGGCCACTATAACGTACCGTCGTTTGTTGTCAACGATTTTATTCGTCGTTACGGCCTGGAGAAAAACGTCCCCGGCTTTCACGTTCATCTGTCTTGACCGTGGCGATTCTCAGGCGGTTTACGGCAAGGTGCGCCTGTCGCGTCGGCTCGGGAAGACGGTACCTGACGGAACAGGACAGGACGATTCGCCGCGCTGTATCCACCGAGACCTTATGCCCGGGCGATACATAAACAGGATTGACGTTACGTTTTGTCCGCACGACCGTTCCGATAACGGTTCCTTCATATTCAAGCTTTGACCAGGCGCCCCTTTCGACGGCCACATCGGTATGCTCGCCCACCAGGCGGGTTTTGGCGCAGCCGATCGACGGTACGTCGAGTATGAGACCGAGATGGGCGGCAAGGCCGAAGCCGCGGGGATGGGCGACGCCCTGCCCGTCGAAAATGGCGACGTCCGGTTTCATTGTGAGCTTTCGAAAGGCTTCCAGCAGCACCGGCCCTTCCCGGAACGTCAAGAGGCCGGGAATGTAGGGAAAGTCGGTGGGTGCGACGTAGGATACCTCCTCGAGGACGTCAAGGTCGGGATAGCTTAATACCACGACAGCCGCGAAGAGACGGTTGTCTCCCCGCTGGCAGGACACGTCGGCGCCGGCCACAAGTTCGATTGTGCCGGGCAGGTCTTCATCCTGAAGAATGACCCGGCCCGCCAGGTCTCTCTGAATGCCCGCCGCCGTCGAGTAATCCACGTGCCACTCATGCAATTGTTTCAGGTTCATACGATCGGGAGTTGTTGTTGAAAGTGAACACGAAGCGGTCAGCCGTTACGAGGTCGGCTCCCGCGCCAGGATTTCTTTGCCCCGGGCGATGTCCTTTCTGATCTGCCCCGCCAGTTCTTGAGGACCGGGAAATTTCATTTCGTCCCTTAAACGTTCGACAAAGAGAATGGTCACGTCTTTTCCGTAAATATCGCCCTGGAAATCAAAGAGATGACCCTCGATCGAGAGCTCGTTGTTGCCGAACGTCGGGTTGAAACCGATATTGAGTACTCCCTCGTAGCGTTTGCCGTCAATAACAACGTAGACAACATAGACGCCGACGTGGGGAATGACCTTTTCAGACTCGATGTTGGCCGTGGGAAATCCCATCCCGGTGCCCCGGCGGAACCCCTTCACCACGGTACCGTTGACATCGTAATATCGATCCAGCATTCGGGACACGAGCCGCACGTCACCGTCGAGGATGGACAACCGTATGTTAGTGCTGCTCACGACCTTGTCGCCGACGGTGACGGGACCTATCTGTGCCACGGTGAAACCGAGCCGTTCGCCCTGTTTTTTGAGAAAGGTGGCGTTGCCCCGTCGTCCTTTGCCGAAGGTGTAGTCGTAGCCGATGAACAATGATTGTATGCGCAGACGTTTCCAGAGGATTTCGTCGACGAAACTCTCGGCGGTTGTTTCAGCGAAATCGGGCGTGAAGTTGATGACGATGACGGCGTCTATACCGCAGGCTTCAATAAGCGCGATTTTTTCCTCGAGCGGCGTCAGAAGAAAAAAAGGTCTTCGTTCGGGGTGAATAATTTTCTTGGGATGAGGATCGAACGTGATGACCACTGACGCGGCACCCGCCCGTCGTGCCGCGCCGGTAACGCTCTCGAATATCCGCCGGTGTCCCAGGTGAACACCGTCGAAGTTGCCGATGGTTACCATTGATTGCCGAAGTTCCGGCGGAATATCGTCGATTGATTTGACTACGAGCATCATGAAATCCGAAGGAAGCCGCGCAGCTACCCATTCAGTTGATAAGGCAGGAACCATACCACGTATGGACGGATACGCAAGTATAATTTACTTGACAAGGCCCGATCCTTACGTATAAGTATCCCTCAGTTTTCGAATCGCCCGTGCCGAAGTGGCGGAATTGGTAGACGCGCTAGGTTCAGGGTCTAGTGGGCGAACGCCTGTCCGGGTTCAAATCCCGGCTTCGGCACCATAGACATTACAGGGGGTTAGCTGAGTAATCGGTTAACCCTCTTTTGTGTCAGAGGGCGTTTGGTTAACGTTTTGACAACACTTTTCAAA
>DSBH01000250.1 GCA_011056825.1 Deltaproteobacteria bacterium
GCATATAAAGCGGCTGTTTCCCGGCGGTCGGGACTATGTGTTCACCTTCGCGGCGATTTTTGTGTTTCTGCTGGTTATTTATTCGAACAGTTTCCAGGGGGCATGGGTTTTTGACGATACGCCCAATATCGTCGAAAACAATAACATACGGCTGGAGTCTCTCGACCGGGAGGGCATAGTCGGGACCTTCTACGGGATCACCGGTGAAAAAATCAGCAGGCCGCTCGCCTATTTCAGCTTTGCCCTGAATTACTATTTCGGGGAATTTGACGTTTTCGGCTATCACCTCGTCAATTTCGTTATTCATTACCTCGCGGCTGTTTTCCTGTTTCTTTTTATTAACACTATGCTTCGACTGCCCATCCTCCGCGACCGGTACGGCCCCGCCTCGTACGGCATAGCGTTACTGGCGGCGGTATTCTGGGCGACCAGCCCGCTCCAGGTGACGGCGGTAACCTATATTGTGCAGCGCATGGCAAGCATGGCCGGTCTTTTCTACATCATGGCCCTGTATTTTTACCTCAAGGGGCGGATCGCCGATGATGGTGGCCGCCGGGCGCTGTTCTGGAGTCTCTGCGGTGTTTCGGCGCTCCTGGCAGCGGGGACCAAGGAAAACGCTGTTCTCCTTCCCTTCAGCATCTGGCTGTTCGACCTGCTTCTGATCCAGGGAGCGACCCGTAAGAACGTCATTCGAAACCTGAAGGTCTTCGTGCCCGTTGCTCTCGTCGTCGGCGCCGTGGGTCTCTGGTATGTGGATATCGGCGCCATTATCTCGGGCGAAGCCTATACGAACCGCCCCTTTACGACGATGGAACGCCTGCTGACGCAGCCTCGCATCGTCGTCTGGTACGTCAGCCTGCTTCTCTATCCGCTGGCGTCCCGTCTCACGCTGATTCACGACATCGAGCTTTCTACGTCGCTTTTTCATCCCTGGACGACACTGCCCGCCATCGGCCTGGTCGCGGGCCTGCTGGTTCTCGGCGTGTGCCTGGCGCGCCGCTTCCCCCTGCTATCCTTCGCCGTCCTCTTTTATTTTTTGAACCATGTTGTGGAAAGCACGTTTCTTTCTCTCGAGCTGATCTACGAGCACCGGAACTATATTCCTTCCCTGTTCTTCTTCGTGCCCGTGGCGATCGCCATGGTCCGGGTCATGGACTATTTTTCCTACAGGAAGGCGATTCAGTTCACGGCGGCGGCCGTGTTTACGTTTTTGCTGTTCGCGCAGGGACACGTGGTCTATGAACGAAACACGCTCTTTGCGCACCCGGTGGTGTTCTGGACGGATAACGTTATCAAGTCGCCGGAGCTGAGCAGGACGCACAACAACCTCGGTAACGCCTACTGGAAACTGGGACGCTACGAGGAAGCGCGCGGTTTTTTCGAGGTCGCTATCGC
This sequence comes from Deltaproteobacteria bacterium, assembly GCA_011056825.1. GTDB lineage: Bacteria > Desulfobacterota > Syntrophia > Syntrophales > UBA2210 > MLS-D. Next base: position 1,396 of record DSBH01000250.1, read on the forward strand.
CCTCGACAACGAGTCGAACAGACTCAATATCGGTGCATTTTTGCATAATTATGGTTCCTATTTCATGCACGTGGAGAAGGATTACGACCGGGCGCTGGAGCTGTTTCGGTCAGCCGGAGAAATCTATCCCGGTTACGTGCCGGTCTATTATGACACGGCGAGGTGTTACCTGTGGAAGGGCGATGTCGGGAAAGCGGAACAAATCCTCGGGGAGAAACTTTCACGATGGCCCGACGACGCCAGGTTGCGCCACGCTTACAGCCTGGTCCTGCTTGAAAAGGGGCAGTATGACCGGGCTGTCGAGGAGGCGAGGCGGGCCCTGTCGATCAAGGAGGATGATCCGGGGGCGCTTGCCGTCCTGGGCGAAGCCTTTCGGCGAACGGGGAAGGATCGGCTCGCTGCGCTGTACTGGGAACGATACGTGGAACAGCATCCTGAAATTGTCGAGGGATACCTGGCGTTGATCGAACTGTATGCGAAGCTGGACAGACCGGTCGCTCGTGCCAGAACGGTGGGCAGACTCATGGTGTTAAAGGGGGAACGGACGTGGAACAACCTGTTTGATGACTATGAGAAAGCGGCTCACGGGACGTACGACCTGGACAGGGAAAAGCTGCTTTCCGCCGTAGCAGTTTGTTTCGGCCGGGAACTGGCAATAGAGGAACAGGATCAGTAAGCGCCGCCTCGTGGGCGTTTCACCACCTCGGGCTTAAAAGGCTTGAGCAGTGGGGGAGAAAACCGGCGGGCGGAGAAGGCGTTTTTATCCACGCCGTCCGCCCGCCCTAAAAACACCGGTGAAATGGTCTTATGGTTTAGACCAGTTGCCTTCTGCCGAAACGCCGTCATATGAGGCATCGATTGATACAGAGCTAATTCCGTCCCAGGTATTAGTCGGAGTAGCTGTACACTTAAGCACAAAGCCTGCTCCGCCGCCCGATGCTTCAAAAGATACATCCTCGCATATATCTGTAGGTACAGTACTAACTGTACGCAACAGGTGAGCGGCGTACCCCATGGACAGGTTCGACTGGGCGGATGCCACGGCCGCCTCGGCGTTTTTCTTCTTTGCTTCGTCCTGCAGATCAAAAAACCTGGGTACGGCCACCGCCGCCAGGATGCCCAGAAGGACAAGCACGGCGATGATTTCAATGAGGGTAAAACCTTTCTGGTTGCGTCTCTGTTTCAACATAATGTTTCTCCTTTGTGGTGTTATGGGGCTTTCGCCCCTTTTCTCGTAATTGCCGGTTCTCTCTTTACGGCGGGAGGGGAGTTTGTCTCATGTCCCGATCCCCTGTTGCTCTACCTCCTCCTTTTTTATTTTATTTTTCTTTTTTGGGTTCATTTTTGTTTTATTTTCCGCAAGCATCATGCCATTAGAACCTGCATCACAGCATTGGCGAAAAAATTTAATGTTTGTAATAACAGAATGTTAGATGCCGATATTCACATTTGCGCCGCCTGTCACAACCTGTCCGCAGTGAAGAATACAACATTATGTGTTGTTTGAACAACAATAAATGTAGTAAAGAACCGTAAGCTACTGTAATAATGATATTATTTAAAGAGGAATCGGCGTCCGGCCTTCGACCCGGTGTGTGGAGGTTGCGTTCGTGCCGATATTATGAGCTATCTGACATGCAACCCTTTGAAGAATCAGTATAAAATGACATCTAGCAGAGCCGCCGGTCCCTGTCAAGTAGTTCGTGAAACCCGAAATCCGCGATTGTTAATGTCCGAAATATATTATTGTCATTCCGGCGGAGGCCGGAATCCAGTCTTTTTCGTCTCCTTCTGGATTCTTGCCTCGTGTGACCTTCAGGGTATTCGCGGGGATGACGGTTGCTGGTTCCGTTCCGGGCGCTTCACTGGTTCGTTTTAACCGGGTAGCGGGAACTCACTATTCCTCGCGATGAAAGACTGTTACGTGCGCTGTTCAGGGAAATACAAAAGGCAATCGCGGATGTGGGGTGGAACGCGATTCCGGGGGAGACCCCGCCGACGAGCAGGCGGAGTTCCCCCGACGAGTTATTATTGGTTTCGTTTCAGCACGATCAGTCCCCGGTTCATGGTGTTCAGATAAATGTCCCCGGCGGCGCTCACCGTCATGGGCGAGGGAAATTCAACGGGCGGATAGCTGCCGATTGAACTGGAGGCCACGGGAAGGTTGTTCGCGATGAAGTCGAGTGCCAGGGTCTGAGTGTTGACGCGGACAATGCGTCCGCCGGCGCCGTCAAGAATGATCAGGTTTCCACGGCCGTCGCAGGCGAGGGCGACCGGTTTGCCCACCATCGAGGACAGGAGTATCTGCTTCGCCCCGGTTGACGGATTGACCGTGCTGATTCGCCCCGCTTTCGACTCGGCGACGTAGAGGACGCCGTTCGACAGTGCCAGCGCGAGGGGACCCTCAAGATGTTCCGTGACGACTGTTTTCGCGCCGTCGGCGAGACTGACGGCGGTGATCCGCCCGTCGGCATACTCCGCGACGTAGAGCTTCGATCCGTCACTGTTCATGAGGGCCGCGACGGGGCGGTCAAGTTCTCCCGCGACGGGAGTGAATTCACCGGTGGCGGGGTTGCCCAGGCAGGCGGCGCCGTGAATGCAGTCCGTCCAGGCGAGCATGTTTCCCGGGCCGTCGGCGAGGCTGAGCGGGAGGGGCATGCCGTGGCTCGCCCAGGCGTTGAGCTTTGTCTGGTTGTACTTTCCGTCAGCGACGGTCCGTATCATGACGGCGTCGGCCACGAAGAGCGTGTCACCCTTCATGACGATACCGAGGGGCTGGTTCGGCCCGTCGGGAAAGAGCTGCTTGAAATCGCCGCTTCCGTCGGTGGCGACTTCATAGATTGTGGCGTTCCAGTAGCTGGTGACGAACAGACGGCCATCCTTCGTCATGGCAACATTGTCCAGGCCGGGCGGCAACTGGGCGATTTTCTCGACCTTCGAACCATCGAGGCTGACGCGGTACACCACGCCGGACAGGGCCGGGACGTAGATCATCTTGTCGGGTCCGATTTCCAGGGCGATGCAGGATTCGATGTTTTCAGCCACCGTCGTGATGTCGCCCGTGTCGGGATGCACCCGCAGGATCTTTCCCGTACCCAGATCGGGAATGATAAGGTCGTTCGTGTCGGGGTCGAAGTCGAATCCCTCAGGCACGGGAATGACGTTCGCGTCGATGAGGAGTTTGGCCTTCTGTTTTCCGGCGGGATCAACTTCGTAAATACGGTTGCCCTGAAAACATTCCGTGACAAAAAGCCTGCCGTTGCGGGGATTGTAGGCGACGCCGTTCGGGGCCGCCATGCCGTCGGCGATGACCGTGGGGACGCCGTTCCCGTCGACGCGATACACTTCTCCCACCAGCGGCGTGGTCCCCGTGGCGAAGAGGTTGCCCTTGTCGTCCGCGGCGACGTCGTCGATAATAAACGCGCCGCTGTAGGCCTGCAGGAAGGGCGTCGCCATCATCGTCTTCAGGTTGATTCTGGTGATGCTGCCGTTGCCGGTGTGGGACACGTAAAGATTGCCGTCGGCGCCGATGGTCGCGCCGTTCACCCCCGGAAAGGGTGTGTCGGGCGCCAGACGTTCGGCTTTGTAATTACCGTCGAGAACCACGATGTCCTGCGCGAGGGCCGTCGCCGATACGGCGAAGACAAAGAGCGCGACGACGGCGATCCCTGTGACTGTCAAACACTGCCTGATTCCTTTCATGGTTTCCCTCCTTTTGTGTTTCCCTTGTTTACCCACGATCATGCCCAGGGCACCCTGAGACTGGATGACATCCTGTTACCCTGAGCCATGAATCACACCTGGTTATGCTGAGTTCCTAATGATACCCGTTCATCCTCGCGTGCCCCGCAGGGGTAGAGCCCTTCGACAGGCTCAGGGCGAACGGGATAGCAATGCACGTTCATCATGAATCTACCACCACATACCCGTTCATCGAGATATTGTCAAATGTTGTGGATTGAGTTCCGTACCCTCCGGTTATTGCCTATGCCGCTTCCTGTAATTCTCCGTCGATGAACACCTTATTTTCTAATAC
>DSBH01000006.1 GCA_011056825.1 Deltaproteobacteria bacterium
AAAAAGAACCTTGTAAAGCTCTTTTCCCTGTATACGGCAATCATCCCCGGGGTTCCGGCACCGTTGCAGAAAATCACATTCAGGTTGTTTATCAGAGCGGACCCCGTTTCGCTCCGTGAATGTCAAGCGAAATATTGATCAAGCGGGATATAATGTCCGAAGGGAACAGGCCCGCTTCCGCGGCCTGTTCAAAAAAAAATGACGAAGGCGCCATGCCCGAGGAGGAATTGGGGTCGGTGATCACCACCTCGCCGCTGTCAAGGTAAAATCCGTCGATCCTGGCATAACATCGGAAGCCGAGTGAACGGTACGCCCGCACCACTTCCTTTTTTATAATTTCCACCGCCCTGCCTGGTATGGACTTTGGTGGTGTAAACTTCCGGCACATACCGGGCATGTATTTATCGTCATATGTAAAAAAGGCGCTCCGGGGCTGAATTTCCGTCACCGCCAGAGGACGGGGACCATCATCCTCGTCGATCACGATGGAAGAGAACTCGGCGCCCTCAAGATACTCCTCGACAAGTATGGTTCTGTCCCACGTGAAAGCGCTTTCGATACCGTCGGCCAGGGACTCCGGATCCCGCACGATGGTGACGCCGACGCTGGACCCTTCCCGAAGGGGCTTCGTCACCAGCGGGAACCCAAAAGAATCTGCCAGTTTCTTCTCCGTCTGCCGCCTGTCGCGCGACCATTCCTTTTCGCTTACGGTCATACTTCGGGGAACGCGGATACCCGATTCACGAAGCAGCCTCTGCTGCACATGCTTGTCCATCCCCAGTGCGGAAGCCAGTACTCCCGATCCCGTATAGGGAATGCGGAGTATTTCCAGCAGCCCCTGAATGCAACCGTCATCGCCATACTTCCCGTGCAGTGCTATAAAGGCCACATCGATCCTGTCGCGCAGGTCCTCGAAGGCGATCCGCTCCGCTTCCCCCTGGAGGCGCTCGATGATATCAACGGTGGTATTCTGGGATACGAGTTTCCAGGGCAGTATCCAGAGCCGCCCTTCCGCGTCCACGAAAACCGGCAACGGGTCGAAAAGGTCGCGGTCCAGGTTGTCATATACATTGCGTCCGCTGTTGAGCGACACTTCCTTCTCCGAGGACATTCCGCCGAACAGCACCCCTACTTTTATTTTTTCTGTCATGGCTTCCATACGGCAATTCTGAAATACCAGTCGGCTCCGTTTTTATCGCGAATGATCGGTTACAAATCCCAGGAAAAGGTTACCCCGCTGTTGGGAAAAATCCAGTCCCTCTCTCCCAGTCGAAGGGTAACCGCTCTTCCCCGATCAACGGTTACCTCAGGGGTATGATGTTTGCCGGCGAAAAAGCTGGTCTCGCGGACATTGCGGATCCCCGTACCGGCATAGTCGAAGCATATCTCAAGTCCCCTGGTCGGATAAACCAGGTACACGGAGAACGTCCTGCTCGTCTTGAGTTTCTTGGTGACGATTTCAATTTCAACCTTTACGTCTCGATTCAGTTTGTCTCGAAGTTCATCCCCGCCGCACCATACCTCGAGCCCGCGATCGGTGACCTCCCGGCTCCTGATGGCCGCGTCTCGGTCGTCGATGCGGACACTGTCGACCATGAAATCTTGTTCGGGAACTTCCCCCGGCGGTGACGGCAGGAGCCAGCGGTATTCGCATCGTTCTTCGTCGAAAAGCGACGAAAGCTGCTCGTTGTTAAGCGCGCAACCGATGAGAAAGTGCTGATGGCGCAACGTTTTCATATATTCGACGTGCGTCGTGACACTGAAATAATCCCGCGCTTCCTTTTCGTCAGCGACCTTGTCCCTGTCTGCCTCCCGCACGCGAACCCGGTATTTGAATCCCGTTCGGAGCTCCAGCGGTCGGTTTTCTTTACCAAAGAGCGTCTCGAACATTTCATAATAAATCGCGTCGCCCATCTCGGCGTCGGATGCGCGGGCCCGAAAGCAGCTTCGTATAATATTGTCGATGCGGGCGAGAGAGCGTTCTTCATCGGGAAGAAACACGCGACGCAGTCTGGGCTCAACCGAATCGGTCTCGCCCCGGTTGAGAAAAACGCGGGGCGCGCGTTTGCCCAGGGCACACGCAACCTCGTAGCTGATGGTCCCCGATTTTCGCGCTATCTCGTCAGCGGTTATGACATCGTCGCCCTGCCTTCCCATGAGCACCACCTCGTCTCCCGTCGCGCAGCCGGGCACGTCAGTGACGTCAAGATTACACATGTCCATCGATACGCGGCCCACGACGGGAACACGATGTCCCCGCACGAGCGCTTCGCCTCTGTTGGACAGGACGAACCCGTAGCCGTCGCCGTACCCGACCGGGATTGTCGCGATCCTGGCGGGTCCACTCGTCCGGTAGGTCCTTCCATACCCGACGCTGTAGCCTGCAGGAACATCCTTCAACAAGACGATCGTGGTTTTGAAGGTCATAACAGGGGCGAGATCGACCGTTGATTGCGTTTCCGGTCCGGGATAAATGCCGTACGTCATGATGCCGGGACGAATCAGGTCAAGGTGAAACTCCGGAAAGTTGATGACCCCGCCGCTGTTTGCCAGGTGCTTCACGGGAACAGTAATTCCTTTCCGCTCCAGGGTTTCAAGCAGCTCTTTGAAAAGACGCCCCTGGTGATAATTATATTCGTCGTCGGCAGACTCGCTGAGGGAGAGATGTGAGAAAATACTTTCGATACTTATATGTTCGAGTCCCTGAATCTCTTCGATGACGGAAACCGCGTCATCATACAGGACACCGCCACGACCCATGCCCGTATCAATCTCCACGTGCACGGCCATGGACATGCCGCGGTCGGCGAGACGACGGGAAAGTTCCCGGGCAAACGCAGGATCGGAAACACAGGGCACCAGGGAATACTTGATGATATCGTCGATCTCGGCCGTCGTGGAAGGACTGAGAATAATTATCGGCGCCTCGATGCCGCTTACCCGCAGCTGGACGCCCTCGTCGGCGTTGGCCACTCCGAGGCATGACACGCCGTTTTTCAGTGCCGCCCGGGATATTTCAATGGCACCGTGCCCGTAAGCGTCGGCCTTGACCACCTGCATGACGCGGACATCGCTCCCCACCAGTCGGCGGATCACGTTCCAGTTATGCCTGAAGTTGTCCAGGTCGATCTCGACCCAGTTTCTGTAAGCCGGTGTATTCGACATATTGATCCCGCGTCCCGCAGCTGCGGGAGCCGTACCCCCGACTGCAGGGAAAGTAATGTTAGCGGTCGTTTTTACCAGAGGGAACGAAAAAAGAACAGCCTCATTTCCTGGTCATTCTGAAAACACCATCCCACCCGGGTTCTGGAGGATTGTTCCGCAGCGCTTCGCAACGTTCGATATAGACGGCCGACGGGCGGTCGTCGGGTCGCATCCCGAGTACCTTTTTAAACCGAGCAACGGCATCGTCCCATTGACACCGGCGGTAAAAGTCCAGACCTTCCTCGAAAACGGGCACGTGTGAAAAATCACTTTCCTCTCCGCGGAACCCCAGCAGTTCGTAAATCCTGACCGGCAGGTTCTTGCCCTTTACCTGCACCTGGTCGAGCTCGCGGCACAACATCTTGTCTTTCACCTGATCATAGGTGAACTCGCTGATGACAATATTTGTCCCGTATTCCTTGTTGATGCCTTCCAGCCTCGAACCCAAGTTCACGTTGTCGCCCATGACCGTGTAATCGAAACGCATTTCGGAACCCATGTTGCCCACCACCATGTCGCCGGTATTGATTCCGATACCGATATCCAAGACGGGCCTTCCCTCGGCGGACCACTTGCTCTGAAGTTTCCTCAGCTCGCTCATCATGTCCAGAGCAGTCCGGCAGGCCCTGAGCGCGTGATCCGGCTGGTCCAGGGGCGCCCCGAACACTGCCATGATGGCGTCGCCCATGTACTTGTCGAGCAAACCTTCATGTTCAAAAACCTTGTCGGTCATGGCCGTCAGATATTCGTTCAGCAGATAGACCAGTTCCTCCGGCGTGAGCGATTCGGAAATAGTTGTGAAACCTCGAATGTCGGAGAAGAGAACCGACAGATCCTTCTTGTCGCCTCCCAGCTTGAGTTTCGACGGATCTTTCAGCATCTCGTTGATGACCGACGCCGTCAGATAATACTGGAAAGCGCCCTTGATCTTCTTCTTCTCGCGTTCTTCGGTAATGTATTTATAAAGTGTTATACCGATGTAAACTAAAAGAACAGTGATTACGGGATACACCATGTTCAGCCATAAGCTGTAATTCGTAAAAATAAACCGGTTGAACAGCACGTAAACGACGACAAGTACAAAAGTAATGACAAGACCCGTCGCCGCTCGCATTTTCGACAGCAGGGGAACCATGAGGAATCCCAGCAGGGCGATGGTCAAAAGATCGGCCAGGAACGCCCAGGCCGGACGCTGAACGAAATCCTCGTGAATAATATTATCGATGACGGTGGCATGAATCTCGATACCGGGATAAACGGTGCTAAACGGCGTGACGCGCAAGTCGTAAATGCCCGTCGCCGTCGCTCCCATCAACACGATCTTGTCCCTGAACAATTCCGGGTCCAGCCTGCCGTTGACAATATCACTCGCGGAATAGTGGGGAAACGTTCCACCCGGTCCACGGTAATTGAGCAATATCCGGCCATGCCTGTCCACGGGAATCCGTGTTTCACCGAAAACGATTTCTTCCACGCCCCCTTCAGAAACGAGCATGCCGAGAAGCGGCCAGTCGCGGTACACGCACAGCGTCGCCAGGGCGAGTGAAGGATATACATCACCGTTGAACCCGATAGCCAGAGGCGACCATCGGTTTGTTCCGTCAACATCGGGGAACGCGTTGAAATAGCCGGAATTTTCAGCCACCTCGGAAAGCATGTCAATGTTGGTCGCGGCCGCCAGCGCGGTGACAATCGGGGCATACGCACCTTCACTTGTGGCCCGTATCGCCTGGTATTGAGACCCCGCCAGATTCCGCGCGGTTTTTTCCACCGCCTGTTCATCGAGATGAGCCGTTTCGCGTTCGCTGGTATAGAAAAAGTAACCCAGCGTCACCTTTCCCGCGTCCTCAATAGCCCGGGCAAGCGCAACATCCGTGTCCGCTTCTTCCATTCGCCGTTCCACCAGCTCTCGTATACGGGCATCATCCAGACCCATGTGCTGAAATTCCCGATTCAGTTCTTCCAGAATACCCCTGCTGGCGTGCTCGTCCGGCTCCGCGAAAACAATATCAAACCCGATAGCCTTCACGCCGTATTCATCAAGTTTATTCACGATATCGGCGATCACCGTCCTTTTCCACGGCCAGCGCCCCAGCTCGGAGAGGCTCTTTTCATCGATGGCCACGATCACCGTCTCGGGACCGGGTTCCACCACGCCACGCGAAATGAACCGGAGATCGAGGGCTTTCAGCTCCATGA
>DSBH01000064.1 GCA_011056825.1 Deltaproteobacteria bacterium
CCCGATGTTTCCGCCGACAAATATTCGCTTCCCCCATTCACGAAGAACATGCGCATGTTCTTCGTGAATGGGGGAAGCGAATATTTGTCGGCGGAAACATCGGGAACCCTCTTGTCAATTGCGCCAAGCGGGACAACGATATCGATTTCCTGGTCGTGGAGGTAAGCAGTTTTCAATTAGAGAGAATCCGTCGCTTCCATCCCCGTGCCGCCGTTCTCTTGAACCTGGGATCGGATCACCTGGATTACCACGGAAGCTTGGATGCCTACCATGCCGCAAAAGGGCGGGTATTCGAAAACATGAAGGCGGGCGACCTGGCCGTCCTGAACGCCGACGATCCATATTCTGCGGAACTGGCGCTATCAATCGAGGCCGACATTCTGTATTTCAGCGCAAAGCGCCGACTTGAGAGGGGAATTTTCGCGGACGGTGAACGGCTGATTGTAAAGACATCAGCGGGCGATGAGGAAGTATTCCCCGGGGGGTCCGTCAGACTGGTGGGGCGCCACAATCTTGAAAACATCATGGCCGGCATAGCGATTGTCCGATACTTCGGTTGTCCTGAAAGCCTGTTACAGGAAGGACTGGCAACATTCGTCGGTCTACCCCACCGGATGGAACACGTGGCAACTCGGAGAAATGTCACTTATTACAACGATTCCAAGGGTACCAACGTGGACGCCGTGAATGCCGCCCTGGAATCTTGTGAACAACCGGTGGTTCTTCTCATGGGAGGACGGGATAAAGGCGAAAATTTTGGCCGCCTCGCCGATTCCATACGGAGAAAGGTGCGAACACTGGTACTTTTCGGTGAAGCGGCACCTGTCATTGGAAACGCGCTGGGTGGTCTTGTTCCAACAACCATGAAAAGGACTCTTGGCGAGGCCGTCGATGAAGCGCTCGCGTCGGCTCGCCGGGGAGACACGGTTCTCCTTTCGCCGGGATGCTCCAGCTTCGATGAATTCAGGGACTACCGTGAGCGGGGCGAATTTTTCAGGGACCGCGTGCTTTCGGCCGCCGCATCTTCAAAAACGCCGATGCGGGAGGAATCATGACTGTAGCTGATCGTCACAGCGACAAGACGCCCGACGCGATACTTCTTTTCACGACGCTCGTCCTGGTCTGTGTGGGAACCGTCATGGTGTACAGTTCCAGTTCCCTCATGGCAGCCGACCGGTTCGGTGATCAGTATTATTTTCTGAAGAAACAGATCCTCTTCGTTTTCGTGGGGCTCGGCGCCATGATGGCCGTTTCCCGCTTTCCCTATCGTTTCTGGAAGAAACTTGCCTATCCCGGCGTTGTCCTTTCATGTGTCCTGCTTGTTTTGCTGACGGTCCCGGGGATGGGAATCACGGTGGGCGGCGCCACCCGCTGGCTGAAGGCAGGATCCTTTACGTTCCAGGTGTCCGAAGTCGTCAAGGTCGCCGTCGTGATCTTCATGGCTTATTACCTGACAAAAAAATCTCAATATCTCAAAGAATTTTTCCGGATATTTCTGGTTCCCCTCATACTGACGGCCCTTATCGTCGCTTTGATACTGGCACAGCCAGATTTTGGAACAGCCGTCATAATAATGACGACGGTCTTCTTCATGTTTTTCGTGGCGGGGGGACGCATCGTTCATCTGGCGGGGCTTGCGGCTGCCTGTATCCCTGTCGGCGTTTTTCTTGTGATCCGCGAGAGTTACCGTCTTCAAAGGGTCATGTCTTTTCGAAGCCCCTGGGACGATCCCACACGCTCCGGTTACCAGATCATTCAATCCTTCATCTCCTTCGGTTCCGGTGGGACCTTCGGCGTGGGACTGGGAAACAGCATGCAGAAATTATTTTATCTGCCCGAACCACACACTGATTTCATATTGGCGGTACTGGCGGAAGAGGGAGGATTCATAGCCGTTGCTTCAGTTATAGCGCTCTTCGCGTTGCTTGTCTCCCGGGGGTTCATGGTTGCTTTCAGGGCGGATTCGGTATTCGGAACGCTCCTCGGTGCGGGGCTCACCACACTGATCGCCCTGCAGGGATTCGTGAACATGGGCGTGGTCATGGGGCTTGTTCCCACGAAAGGTCTTGCCCTGCCGTTCTTGAGCTACGGCGGAACCTCGCTGATCATGAGTATGGTCGCAGTAGGTATTCTCATCAATATCTCCTCTTATCGGGCGGCATCCCCGGCGAAAGGAGCAAAGCGATGAATGCCGAAAAGCGAGGCATGAAAATGCTGATAGCCGGGGGTGGAACGGGCGGACATGTATTTCCCGCAATCGCCGTAGCCGAAGAGCTGATCAGGCGGGGCGACGACAATGAAGTGCTTTTCGTCGGTACCGGACGGGGTCTCGAGGCGCGGGTGATTCCGAAGGCGGGGTATCGGCTTCAAACAATCGACGTGGCGGGCCTTATGGGTAAAGGGTTCATGGGAGTCCTGACGGGATTAAAAAAGATTCCCGGAAGCATTATCCGTTCGCGGGCCGTCATCAGGGAATTCAAACCGGATGTTGTTATGGGAGTCGGTGGATATGTGTCGGGACCGGTGGTAATCACGGCCCATTTCATGGGAATCCGTACGGCCGTCGCCGAACAGAATGCCGTGCCGGGCATGACCAACAACATTCTGGGACGATTTGCGGACAGGATATTCGTATCGTTCGAGGAAACGAGCGAGTGGTTTCCTGTTCGAAGGGTTTTATATACCGGAAACCCCGTGCGGTCGGGGTTCGCCCGCCCGGCAGGCAAGAAGAAACCTGATGACGGTGTTTTTACGTTGCTTATCTTCGGCGGAAGCCAGGGGGCGTCAAGCATCAATCGGTCGGTCATCGCCGCCCTGCCGTATCTGGAAGACCTGAAAGAGTCGCTGGTCATCATCCACCAGGCCGGAATGAACGACCGGGATGAAGTCGAGGAGGCTTATCTCAGGCGCGGATTAAACGCCAAGGTTGTCGATTTTATCGATGATATGCCGGCGGTATACGAAGAGGCCGACCTTCTGATCTGTCGGGCCGGGGCTACATCCATAGCCGAAATAACCGCCATGGGCAAAGCATCGCTCCTGATTCCCTATCCCTACGCGACCGGGAATCACCAGGTACTGAACGCACGGGCGCTCGTCAAGAAAGGAGCCGCCGAGATGCTTGAAGAAAAGGATTGTACCGGTGAATCACTGGCGATGCACATTCGTGACATGTACCGTGACCCGACGCGACGGCAGTCGATGGAAGTGGCTTCAAAGGACATGGGAAATCCCGACGCAGCCGGGGTGATCGTCGATCACTGTTTCGATCTGCTTCAGTAAGGATATGCATTATGAATTATGAGTCACGAGATTATATGAGAAGAAAAATCGAGCGTATTCACTTTATCGGTATCGGGGGTATCGGTATGAGTGGTATCGCCGAAGTTCTTCTCAATCTCGGGTACCGGGTAAGCGGATCGGACATTCAGGAAACCGAAATCACAAAACGGCTGAGAAGCCTGAATGTCAAAGTGTGGTACGGCCACGAGGCGAAGCATGTGAAAGACGCGCAGGTGGTGGTCACGTCGACGGCCGTATCCAACGATAATCCGGAAGTCGTGGCCGCAGAAGCCGAAGGAATCCCCGTGATACCAAGGGCTGAAATGCTGGCGGAGCTTCTCAAGATGAAGGCGTCCGTGGCAGTCTCCGGCTGTCACGGCAAAACGACCACCACTTCCATGATAGCCTCGGTACTTTCATTCGCGGGGCTTGATCCCACGATGGTGGTGGGGGGGAAGCTGCTCAGCATGGGAAGCAACGCGCGTCTGGGAAGCGGTGGAATCATCGTCGCCGAGGCCGACGAGAGCGACGGGTCCTTTCTCGGTCTCGCTCCCCTCATTGCCGTTATCACCAACATCGACCGGGAGCACCTGGATTACTATCGCGACATAGAGGACATCAAGGATGCTTTTATCCGTTTCGCCAACTCCGTGCCTTTTTACGGGGCCGCGATCGTTTGCATCGACTGTCCGCACGTGCGGGCGATCCTTCCGAAAATAAAACGCCGCGTGATTACCTACGGCATGACCGGCGAGGCTGATTACCGGGCCTTCGATGTTGCTTTCGAAAACATGACATCACGTTATTCCCTGTCCTGCGGCGGAGAACCGGTCGGCAATGTCACCCTCCGGGTGCCGGGCCTCTTTAATGTCTACAATTCTCTCGCGGCGATAGCGGCGGCGCGGGAACTCGATGTGCCGTTCCGGGAGGCACAGGAGGGTATCGGGACCTTCAGCGGTGTTCACCGCCGTCTCGAAGTCAAGGGATCAAAAAATAATGTTCTGGTCGTCGATGATTACGGCCATCATCCGACGGAAATCCGGGAGACGCTGAAGACGGCCCGGCAGGTATGGTCCGGACGCCTCGTGGTGGTTTTCCAACCTCACCGGTATTCACGAACGAAAGCGCTCCTTGCCGATTTTGCCGGCGCTTTTGACGAAGCCGACGAGGTTATTCTGACGGATATATACGGGGCCGGGGAAAAGCCGATTCCCGGCATCAACGCGTCGCTGCTTCGTGAAACCCTGGAGCGGGCCGGTCATCCCCGTGTGCGGTATATAAAAACATTCGACGAGATCGTGGCGACGCTGCGCCGGGAAACATCTCCGGGCGATACGCTCATCACCCTGGGCGCCGGTACCATATGGCAGGTGGGGGAAATGTTTCTGGAGAACGAGGCATGAGCCGATTTCGAAAAGATCGCGGAAAGGCGGCACTGTCCGGTTTGAAACAACGGTCCGTGAAGGACATATCATGAAGCACTCTGTCGATGAAGCCTTTGGCAGGCAGGTACAACAAATAATTTCGGGAGAGGTGTTTTTTAACGAACCGATGGATCACCACGCCTCCCTCGGGGTCGGCGGGAAGGCGGACGTCTTTGCCTGTCCAGAAAACGAGCGTGAACTTGTCGGGCTTGTCGGGTTTCTTGTCGAGAGGCGTATTCCATTTTGTCCTGTTGGAAACTGTACCAACCTTGTGGTCCGCGATGGAGGCTACCGGGGCGTCCTGATTTCGCTGAAGGGCCTTCAGGGAGTGGAAATAAGAATGGACTCGGCGGAAGAAACTCTTCTTTATGCTGAAGCCGGGGTGTCCCTTGCGCGTCTCACGGAACTCGCACTGCAGGAATCCCTTGCCGGTCTTGAATTTTGTGCCGGTATTCCAGGTACGCTCGGAGGCGCCCTTCGAATGAACGCCGGGGCCTGGGGTTCGGAAATGAAGGATATCGTTTCATCGGTTCGTCTTCTGGCGCCCGGAAGGGAAATCGAGGAGATTCCTCGTTCACGGTTATCTTTTTCTTATCGGAATCTGGATTTCTCCCGTAGCGGCGTAATAACGGCGGCGCTTCTTGCGCTCAACCGGGGACGCCGGGAATCGATCAGGGCCCGTGTCGAAG
>DSBH01000119.1 GCA_011056825.1 Deltaproteobacteria bacterium
ATACAGGACGCCATATTTGATCTTATAGACGCGGGCAAGCTTTGTTTTGCCTCGGGTACATCACTGACGCCATCGCCGGAAGGTCTCGAACGTTTTTACCGCGGTATCGAACGTTACCGTGAAAAAATTATTCTCAGACCGCTGGAAGTGAGCAACAGCGCCGAAGTGGTGAGCAGGCTGGGAATTATGGCCATGAACACCGCCGTCGAGGCGGACATTTACGGGAACGTTAATTCCAGCCATGTCGGCGGCGGGGCCGTCGTGAACGGCATCGGCGGGGCGGGAGATTTTTCAAGGAACGCGCTTCTCGCGGTTTTCATGACGCCGTCGACGGCGCGGGGCGGAAAAATTTCACGTATCGTGCCCCAGGTCACTCATGTTGATCATACGGAGCACGAAGTCCATGCCATCGTGACGGAACAGGGGTTGGCAGACCTGCGGGGCCTCGATCCCCGTGAGCGGGCGGTGAGCATCATTGAAAACTGCGCTCACCCGCGCTACCGGGACGCTCTTCTTGATTACCACCGGCGTGCCGCGCGGAAAGGCGGCCATGAGCCGATCCTTCTGGACGAAGCCTTCAAGTGGCACCTGAATTTTGAAAAAACGGGCGACATGATTCCGGAGTAACGTGCCGCGCGAAATCGGCGGAAGTTTTTCGAGGGACCGGATAAGAGGTTAAAGGTTAGAGGTCATGGGTAAGGGGTTAGAGGTCTCTTTTTATCGGCCGTCCAGTCGTTCCAGCGCCGCCGCGTAGGCGCCGAGAGCGACGGCCCGCTCCGTTCCAAGCCGGGAAACACCGACGCCGACGCGCTTTATTTCTTCGAAAGTCACTGTCCGGTTGCTGAAAGGGACCATAACGCCACGCAAATCGTCGTGAAGGAATTCTTGAAGCCCGGCAGGATCTTCCAGGTTAAAGGCCGTAGTTTCCATGCGGGGCAGGGGGCTGCCCGAAAGGGTCACGAAGCCGGCGTTCATTTCATCGACCAGCTGTGACAGGAAAAGCTTGTGGGCACCGGCCAGACCGCCTCCCAGTACCACCAGTCCGTCGAGAAGCGTCACGGCGTTGGCGACGGCGTCGCCCGTCACCGCGGCCAGTTCCGTGAAAGCGTGACGGGCCGCTTCGGAGTTACCTTCTCGCTGTTCCATGCCGATCTCATAAATTTCTTTCGGCGTCGGGGCGTCATCTTCGGCGATGCCCGCCACGCGGGCAAATACCCGGCGTACACCCCGAGCGCCCGCGCTGTCCTCGACGCTGCTCTGCGGGTACAGGCGGTTCCTCATGCGGTTGATTTCTCCCTGGACTGCGTTGTCGCCCTGGAGCATGCGGCCTTCCGTCACGATGCCGCCGCCGATCCCCGTGCCGAGGGTTACTCCCAGCAGGTTTTTGTAACGCCGGGCGCTGCCGTGTTCTTTGAGCATTACGTTGATATGGGGAAGAAACCCTGCCAGAGACTCGCCGTAGGCGAACAGATCGCCGTCGTTGTAGATAAAGACGGGCAGGCCGAAGTGGTCTTCAAGCATCGGGCCCAGGGCGATGCCGCCGCGGAAAACGGGAATATTTTCGAGATCGCCGATGACGCCGCTCCGGTAATCGGCGGGGGCGGGAAACCCGAAGCAGACGGCCGAAGGCGGATCGGCCAGATGGGACCGGATGTCTTCGAACCCGCCGATGACGGCCTGAAGGGTTGCTTCGAGGGTGTCCCGGGCCGTCGGGATCGCCAGGGACGGGACCACTTCCTCGCCGCCCCGAAGGGCGGAAAAGACCAGCCGGGTTCCCCCGGCGTCGAGGGTCATGATGATACGTTTGTCTTTCCGGTAATCCATGACGCTTGTTCTTTCGTTCAGCGGTGAATGAAGCTCGGCGCCGTCATTCCACCATCCGTGTTCAAAGCATTTTCGTCGTAAGCGGCGCCCTGAAAAGTATCACGGCGTTCAAGTTCCGCGTCAACCGCATTCAGTACGGCGAGTTTATTTTTCGCCCATTCAGGCGCAAGAAAAACATCCCGGTAGCCGTCCGCGGTGAGTCGCTGTATCACCATGCCGGGCGGCAGTATTTCCAGTATATCGACAACCGTATTGACATAATCATCCTTCGTCATCATGGGGAGCTTGCCTTCACTGAAAAGACGTCCCGCCCTGGTCCCCGCGAGTGCCAGCAGCAGGTGAATCTTAATGCCGTCGATGGGAAGCGTTGACAGGAGACGGGCCGTGGCCAGCATGTCGTCCCGGCTCTCGCCGGGAAGTCCGAGAATAATGTGAACGCAGATGTGAATGCCCCGGCCGGTTGTTCGTTTCACCGTGTTAAGGAATGTCTGGAGATCGTGCCCGCGGTTGATGGTCCGGAGCGTCCGGTCATGCATGGACTGCAGGCCGTATTCGACCCACACGTGGCGTCCCTCCTCGACATAGGACTGGAAGAGGTCGATGACGTCATCGGCTATCACGTCCGGCCTGGTTCCCACGGCGATGCCCACCATGTCTTCGACGGCCAGGGCTTCGTCGTAAAGCGCCTTGAGATGGTCGTACGGTCCGTAGGTATTCGTGGCCGTCTGGAAATAGGCGATAAATTTTGTCGCTCCGCGCATACGGCGGTACAGTTCTTTTCCCGAGCGAAGCTGCTCAGTTACCGAAGGCAGTGGTCCCGCCTGCCGGAGACGTGAAAACCGGCCGTCGCAGTAGAAGCATCCTCCTCTGGCTATGGTCCCGTCACGATTGGGACAGGTAAATCCCGCGTCTATCTGCAGCTTGTAAACCCGGCAGCCGAACTGCTCGTGAAAATACCGTTTCAGGTCATAGTACCGTTTATCATTCCCGGTGTTCATTCCTTGTGTCAACCCTCGTTCAATAATTTCCTTGTCTTTTGATTTTTCATGATAGTAAAGTACCTCTTTTAATTCAACATCGATCAGGAGGATGAGTCAAAGCCACATGAAAACCTATGACGTGATCGTCGTCGGAGCGGGACACGCAGGCTGCGAAGCGGCGCTCGCCTCGGCGCGCATGGGCTGCGACACGTTGCTGTTCAACATTAATCTCGATTCCATGGCCCTCATGTCCTGCAACCCGGCTATCGGTGGGTTGGGGAAAGGCCAGATCGTGAAAGAGGTGGACGCCCTGGGTGGCTGGATGGGAAGGATTGCCGACGAAACGGCCTGCCATTTCCGCGTGCTCAACCTTTCAAAGGGGCCGGCGGTGCAGTCCTCCCGTTGCCAGTGCGACAAACAGCTTTATCGCCTTGCCATGAAACGGGTACTGGAAAAGCAGGAACATCTCTTCCTGCGCCAGGGGCTGGTGGAGGAACTGGTTGTCGAGGATGGACGAATCAGGGGTATCCTGGACAACACGGGTTGCTTCTTCGGCGCGTCGGCCATCGTCGTCACGGCGGGGACCTTTCTTGATGGCGTCGTCCATGTTGGTACGTCACGACAGTCAGCCGGCCGCGCCGGGGAAATCGCTTCGATCGGTCTGGCGGAAAACCTGCGGAAACTGGGATTCGCCACGGGCCGTATGAAAACCGGGACCCCGCCGAGAATCCGTGCTTCAACAATCGATTTTTCCGTGTTGGAGCGTCAGGACAGCGATCCGGAGCCGCGCCCTTTTTCTTTTACTACGAAGCGTCTCAGGGAGGAGCGGCTGCCGTCCTATTTCGGCGCCACCACGGAAGCGACGGCCCGGGTGATCCGGGAGAATATAAACCTGTCTCCCCTGTATTCCGGCGCCATAAGAGGCGTGGCGGCCCGCTACTGCCCCTCGCTGGAGGACAAGGTGATGCGCTTCTCCGACAAGAAAAGCCATCCCGTGGTGCTTGAATTTGAAGGGCTCGACACGGAGGAAATATACGCGAAGGGACTCGGCAACAGTCTGCCGCCGGAGCTCCAGGAGCAACTCGTCCGGTCGGTGCCGGGCCTGGAGCGGGCGGAGATCATGAGAAGCGCCTACGCCATCGAATATGATTTCGTGCAGCCGACCCAGCTGCTTCGGACACTGGAGACAAAACAGGTCAGAGGGCTCTTCATGGCGGGGCAGACGAACGGGACGTCAGGATATGAAGAGGCGGCCGGGCAGGGCCTGTGGGCGGGAATCAACGCGGCCCTGGCTGTTCAAAAAAGAGAACCTTTTGTTCTGGACCGGGCCGACGCGTATCTCGGCGTCATGGTCGACGATCTCGTCACGCGGGGAGTCGATGAACCGTACCGCATGTTCACGTCCCGCGCGGAATATCGTCTCATGCTCCGGGAGGACAACGCGGGTTTCCGTCTCATGAGAAAAGGGCTGGATCTGGGGCTCATTACGCGCGAGCAGTATGAGGGACTGGAAGAACGGGAACGGCGCGTCAGGGAGGGAATCGCCGAACTGTCGTCGGTTAAAATTCAACCTGATCCGGAAACAAAAAAAATATTGGAAGGGATGAACACGCAACCCGTAAAGAACTCCACCACGCTCTATCATCTTTTGAAACGTCCCGAAGTCCATTGCGACAATCTGAAGGTTTTCGGCGTGCTGGCCGATGATCCGGGCGAAGACGTGAAACGGCAGATAGAAATCGGGGCAAAGTACGAAGGATATATTCAGCGGCAGCAGGAAGAAGTACAGCGTTTCAAGAGCCTGGAAGCGAAGACCATCCCGGCGGGAATGAATTACGGCGCGATTCCCGGCCTTTCCCGCGAACTGGTCAAAAAGCTCGCCGACGTTCAGCCCGTCTCCGTGGGACAGGCGAAACGGATTCCCGGCATGACTCAGGCCGCGTTGTCGGCTGTTCTGATTTACGCGAAAAAACGCGAGGCCGAAGAAAAAACGGCGGGATCTTCGGGGAAAATCACGGAAGATGCCGCGGTAGCGCACGGAGAGTCGGGACCTTAATTGCGCGAACCGGGAAAAGGTGAAAATGAACGACTGCATACCGACAAAAATAAAGAAGCTTATGGACCGGGGAGTTGATATTCGCAACCCCCTGATGGTGGATATTGATGACGACGTGGTTCTCGAGAGGATTTCGGGCGACGACGTGGTGTTCTACGGGCAGGTGCGTATCTCGGGGACAGACACAACCCTGTGCTCCGGATCCCGTTTGGGTGAAGAAGGCCCGGTCACGCTGATAAATTGCCGACTCGGAAGAAATGTGCGGCTGAAAGGCGGGTCTTTCAGGAAGTCTCTCTTTCTTGACCGGGCCGAGTTCGGTCCCGGCGCCCATGTTCGCGAAGGCTGTCTCATAGAAGAAGAGGCGGGAGGAGCGCACACGGTCGGCCTGAAACAGACTATCCTCTTTCCGTTCGTCACCCTGGGGAGCCTGATTAATTTCTGCGACTGTTTCATGGCCGGCGGAACCAGCCGGAAAGATCACAGCGAGGTGGGGAGTTCCTACATTCACTTCAACTACACGCCCAACCAGGACA
>DSBH01000269.1 GCA_011056825.1 Deltaproteobacteria bacterium
CTCATAGAGCAGTCCCCTCTCTTTCAGTATTGTTTCCATTTCGTTCAGCGTTATACCCATGGTCTGTTCCCGGCCGGTTTCGTCCCATACCGATGTGAATGCTGAACCGTAATTCGCCGGGGCTGAATAAAATGCTCTGGCCCGGATTTTGTTGAGCGGCGCCATGCCGAATCGTTCCACGTAGTGTTCAAGGTAAGCTTTCCTGTCTTCACAGCCGAATACCCATTCGTCCATCCACTTCTTCGCGCCTTCCGCGGAGGCGTTTGCCGCCATGAACATTCCGTAAAAAGAACGGTCGCGGTTGTAGTATCCGAGAACTTCCGTCGGGTGAGCGCCCCAGGGAACCTCGACAACGGCGTTCACACGGTAGGCGGGAATAATCGTAAAATGAGGACTTGACTGTATCACGTCATGTTCAACAATTTCTTCGCAGGAAACGATGATTTTTTTGCTGCACAGGGCGGCGGCGGCAACGCTTCCCATTGATCCCCAGTACTGGGCGTTGCCGTACTTGTCCGCCCGGGGAACGTGAACAATGCAGACATCGGGGTTGGCGGCCGGCACGGTGACGACGTTCTTCCCTGTGTAGGGACAGGTAATGACCCGATACTTGTCTTCACCCATGAAGCTTCTTTTTTTGAAAAGGTCCGTCACCATGATTCCTTCGAAGACCTGCATGAAGGAAAAGCCGTGCATTCCGGCGACCAGCCGGGCATTATAATTATAGTTGGTATAGTCTTCGATTTCGACGGTTCCCGCCTGGAGTGCGCGTTCGAGAGCCCCGCCGCCCTTCTTTCCTCCGGACCGAAGCGTGTACGTGGTAACCAGACGATCCACGCATCCGGAGTTGATCAGTATATCCACGTCGAGAATGCCCGATTGCGAATAGAGCGTAAACCCTTTCTTCTTCTGCCGGCATATCTCGTAGACCAGTTCAATGCAGGTTCCAACCGTGTAGTTGCCGATAATGAGCTCGTCGCCGTCAGTGACAAATCTTCTTATTGCCTCTCCTGCGGACATCACCTTGTTTTTATTGTTATTCGCCATAGGTCCTCCCTTTATGGAATCCGCTCCACCGTGAAGAAATCGAACCTTCGCGGGCCGGATTGTTTTCGACTATTTTGTCGGCCGCGAACAAACCGTTCGAACATACGTAACGCGATTTCGGAATAAAGCCGTGGAACCATCCAGTGCCGACGCCGAACGCCTGAAAAGATGAATGTTCCATTACGAAACGTTACGCAGCTCTTTTTTTAATATTTTCCCGGAACCGCTCTTGGGAAGCGGTTGGTCGCATATTGTTATAATTCTCGGATATTTATACGGCGCGACTCGTTCTTTGACATATAATTTAATTGTTTCGGAGTCGATTTTCGCGCCTTCCTTGAGAACGATGAAGGCCCCTATTTCTTCTCCCAGATCCTTGTGAGGCATGCCGATAACCGCGGTTTCCAGCACATCCGGAAGCTGGTATATCACTTCCTCGATTTCCCGGGGATAGACGTTATAACCTCCCCGAATAATGAGGTCTTTCTTACGATCGACAATATAAAAATAGCCGTCGTCGTCGCTCCGCGCAATATCTCCCGTGTGGAGCCAGCCATCCGTGATTGCTTCGGCCGTTTCATCGGGGCAGTTGAGATATCCTTTCATAACGGCGGGGCCTTTTACAAGAAGTTCGCCCGGCTTGCTCGGCGGCAGGTCGTTGCCGTCGGCATCGACGACCCGGGCGGAAAAACCGGGAATCGGGACGCCGATAGATCCAACCTTCGTCGTTTGATTATAGGGATTTTCAATGCAAACCGGTGCTTCGGTAAGCCCGTATCCCTCGTATATTTTCGCATGAAAAAGTGTTTCGAATCGATGCAGGAACTCTTCCGGAAGGGAAGCGCCGCCCGACACGGCGAATTTCAGGGAACTTCTCTTCGGAGGTTTTGCTTCGGCCAATTGAATGAGGCGATTGTACATGGTCGGAACGGCGAAAAGGATGGTTCGTTCTTCCTGTTCGATGATGTCCATGACCTGTTCCGGGTCGAACTGGGGAAGCATCAGTATTGTGAGCCCGAGATATATCGACGTATTAAGTACGCTGTTTATTCCAAATACATGGAAAAGGGGAAGAACGCCGATGACGGCGGTGTCGTTTTCAATGTTTCCCCTCATCATTGCAAGCGTTCGGCAGTTGGAAATCAGATTCTTATGTGTCAGCATGGCGCCCTTCGACACGCCGGTTGTCCCCGATGTATAAAGGATATTCAACGTATCGTCGTCGTCTGCCGGGTAAACAGTAAAATCAACATTCCCGGTTGATAATACGGAGAGATCGGTAAAACCGCTGTCTTTCGACGGATTTTTCGCCAGTGCTATCGGAGGCATGCCTGTTTTTGCGAAAATTTTCCGGACCTCGTCAAGGTAAGGTTCCGCTCCTATAAAGGCCTTCGGTTGTGAGTCTTCGATGATGTGTTCCAGCTCATGACCGCGATACATGAAATTCGCCAGTACCTGAACCACGCCCATTTTCGCGAGGGCATAGTATACCGCTATCTGTTCCATACTGTTCGGCATCATGACCAGGCATCGATCTTTCGGTTTTAACCCCAGGTCGCTCAGGGCACTGGCGAAACGGTTGGTCATTTCATCCAGTTCCCGAAAGCTGATTTCGCCGTCCCCGTGGCGGCACGCCGCCTTGTCGGGATGCTTCCTCGCCGAATCAACAAGATGTTGCGCCAGATTCATTACAGGTGTCCTTTCTCCAAAATAAAAGTCCCGCAGCAACCTTCATGGTGAAAACGTCACGTACATCTTCAATTCCTGTGAAGCGGTGATGTTCTCTGACGATTGCCTGTATTCGACGCAGTAAAGGAACAGTTCAGTTGTCCGGATGTTGCTCACTGTTCCTGTCCGTCATTCAGTTTTCAAAATAGCGCAGCCGGAAGCCATGTGACGATTCCCGGGAAAATCATCACCACGGCAAGTCCCACCAGTGAAATTAACACGAAAGGTATCACCGAAAGATAAATATCTCCCATGGTAACACTGGGCGGGACGATGGATCGTGTGTAAAACAGGTTAAACCCGAAGGGAGGCGTCATGTAGCCGATTTGCAGGTTGATGATAAAGAGAACGCCAAACCACAGGGGATCAAAACCGTACGCGGCTACAACCGGCAGGTAAACGGGCAGAGCGATCATCATGATGCCAACCGGATCCAGGACCATCGCGAATATAAAAATAGTGATCTGAATGAAGATGATCGTTCCCCAGGGACCTCCCGGTATATGCTCCATCAGGTGGATGAACAGCTGAGACGCCTGCATTGACTGGTATGCCGCGTTAAAACAATGAGCGGCGAAGATAATCCACATGATCATGCCGGTCTGTTTCAGCGTGTTGATATTTGCCTCGGAAAACAATTTCCACGTTAATTTTTTGTGTGCCACCGTCGCGATAACGGCCCCCACGACACCAAGGGCGGCCGCCTCGGTGGGCGTCGCGATTCCTGCCAGTATGGCGCCCATGACCAGCACGATGATCAGGATGGGCAGAATAACTGATTTGAGAGACCTGATCTTTTCAACGAGACTTACCCGATCTTCCGGGGGGAGCGGTGGTCCGAGTTCCGGGCGGAAATAGCATAGAATCGCAACGAAAATCGAGACGAGTACAAAGAGCAACAGCCCGGGGAAAACGCCGCCCGCGAACATTTTCCCTACCGATTCCCCCGCGATCATGGCGTAGATGATCATGAGAATACTCGGCGGAATAAGAATGCCCCAACCGCCGCCCGTGTTGATGCAGCCGATGATCAGTTTCTTGTCGTACCCGAGTTTGAGCATCGAGGGCAGGGCGATTGAGCCCATCGTCACTACCGCCACGGCGGTAACGCCGCACATGGCTGCGAAAACGGCGCAGATGGCCAGGGTCCCTATGGCAAGCCCGCCAGGCATCTTGCCGAACCACAGGTACATTGCCTGGTAAAGATCGTCGGCGACACCCGAACGCTCGAGAAGCATGGCCATAAGGATAAAAAGCGGAATGGCGACAAGGCTGAAACTGCTCATTGATCCGAGAATCTGTGTCGGAACCATGAAAAACGAGGCTGGTCCCCACGTGAAGAAGAGGAAAACGAGCGACAACCCGCCGAGAACGAACGTGAGAGGAACGCCGAGAAAAATAAAAAATAACAGCGATCCGAAAAATAAGGCTGTCAACAGTTCGATACTCATGCGTCACCTCGCTTCCCGTCGCGGGCCACCACCGGTTCCTCTCCCCGGACAAGCACGACAACATTGCGAATCAGCAGGGCTATACCCTGTAACAGCATCAAAAGGCCTCCGAGGGGGAGCATCATTTTCCAGGGATAGACGGGAGGATTCCATGCCGATTGCGAATGTTCCCGGACCAGTAATGACTCCCACGCGAAGGACGTGCCGTGGTACAGGAGCATGCCCGTGAAAAGGAAGAAAAGAGGCGCTGTTAAAATAATAAAAAGGAGGGCCTGGGTCCTCCGTGAGAAGTTTGAAATAATCAAATCGACGTGCACGTGACCATTACGCAGAAGCACAAAGCCTCCGGCGAGAACCGCGTACGTTCCGAATATCATCTGGGTTAGTTCATTGTTCCAGCAGGTGGGGGCATCGAAGAAATATCTCATTATTATCTCGATGACGATCAGTATCGTCATAACCGGGACAAGATATGACAATATCCTACCGCACCACTCGTTTGTCCTATCGATATAACCCAGGTATTTTTCAAGCTTTGCCATGGTACCCCCCATTTGCCGGGTTTGCACGGTCCGGGACGGCTGCTCTTACAGCCACCGACCCGGAACCGTGTAGCCGGCCGTTCCGGGAATTCTTGATTTGAATCCGGTTTTCGAATCATTCCGTAATTTTTACGTTTTTCAGACGTCCAACCGACTGGTTCAGCTCTATTACCATCCGGACCGCCTTCTTGCATTCGGGACTCAACTTCGCGATTTCTTCCCAGGTGGGAATCGCCGCTTCCTGCAGCCTGTCGTATTCTGCCGGGGATATCTCGATCGCCTCGAACCCGTATTTTTCCTGGTAAACCGGGAGAAAATGCGCCAGGTCATGCTGGTGCTCGTTGGTGCGTTTCCAGAAATGCTCCTCGAGCAGGCTCAGGAGAATGAGCCGGACGTCGTCGGGCAATTTGTCGAGCGCCTTCTGGCTTATGAGCCAGGTCTCGGTGCCGGCGTAGTTCACCGGGGTCCACAGCAGGTAGTCACAGAGGTCGAAAAATCCCATGCTCTCGGCGCCCATCATGTCTCCCCAGGAAGCTCCTTCCACGACGCCCGAGGC
>DSBH01000198.1 GCA_011056825.1 Deltaproteobacteria bacterium
AATCCGAGCAGGGTGAAACTCCGAGAACCTTTCCGCACCGTCATGTCTTTCGGCATCCAGAATATGTCGTGCTCCCTGTCGGGACTTATGAGCACGCCGAGCACGGCCGGAACGCGCCCCATGAAATGCGGATCAAACCGGGCAACGGCCAGGGCGGTGTCGCCTCCCGGGAGATATTTTTTTTTCATCACGTTCAGGTTCAGTGTACTCTCTTCGTTCGTGTCTTCATCGACCACGTTGATCCTGAAATTATAACCGCCGGCGACACCAAACGTCGCCTGTGAAAACTTGAAACCTTCATGGGTAAGGGGATGATTCACCCGGATTGTTTCGTTTAAAACAGCTTCTCCATTGTTCAGTATCGCCAGGTCGGTCTTGTATTCCCTGGGCAACCCCGACTCATAATAACTGACGGTGAACTTTTCACACATGACGTCGAACCCGAGATCAATTGTACCCTTTCCACCGAACAGCGTCACCGTGTCCGATCTGTCTCCTTCCACCAGCGTCATCTGGCCGCTGAACCCCCATACCGCGCCGACAAGTCCTCCGCCCAGGATCACGAGCACGCTGCAGTGCACGAGGGTCATACCGAAGCGGGAAAATCTGCCTTTCTCCGCGAAAAAATAAGACGCGTCTCCTTTTTCCGCCCGGATCGGGACGCCCGCCAGAGACACCAGGAACGACGAAATCCGCCGTTCGAGATTCTCACGATCGCTCCGACTGTAAAAACGCCTTCTGATCGGCGACGAGGTGAACGGCGCGTCGTCGGTCAACGGACGCTTCCGGAAAGCCAGCCGGATAACGCTGGGCACCCGCCTGAAAGTACAGGCGGCGAGATTCACCGAAAGCAAAAGTAAGAGGAGGGAAAACCACCATGAATGGTACATGTCGAACACATCAAAAAATGTAAGAACAGGAAGAAGTTTCTCCCCGAACACCGCCTCATATCGTTCGGGAGACACACCCTGCTGCACGAGCGTGCCGATAATCGACGTAGCCGCGATCGCAAAAAAAAGAAATATGGTGAGCCTGACTGAGGAAAGAAAAGTATATAATTTTTTTCGCATGTTCTCTTTACCGAATACGCCTGACTACTACAGACCTGAAAGTACAGTCAAGAATATAGTTCTTCCGATCGGGACATTCCTTGTTTCAAAAGCGACGGACGGTTTACGGCCGGCGGCGGCAAAAAACTGTTGATTGAAAGCCGCGATGGTGTTATGACCCGCAGTCACATCGTGCAATTGTACCATCCCTCATATTCCACTAGGGAAGCATTCGCCGATTGTCAATAAAAATCAGGAAAATCGGGGGTTTTATCATGTCGATGAGAATTCACCATGGTTTTCAAATGATGGGACGGGCTGTCACCGGCTTTATTGCAGTTTTTGTAGTGATGTCGTTCTGTTGGGTCACCACGGCAGCCGGAAAACCCGCCATGCAGAAACTACCTTCCGTTGCGGAGCCCACCGCAGACCATAGCATACTCGAAGAATTGGACCAGCCCATGGAACGGGGGCAGGATGTAACCAGGACCTCCTTTCCTGTCACACGGAGGCCGGAAATCAGGTACAAAAGAGCATCCACTGGACCTGGGGTGAAGGCGAAATGGGAGAGGAGGGCCTGGGCAAAGCCCATATCATTAATAATTTTTGAATCTCCCCACGAACGAACTGGTGCAGGTGTACCAGCTGTCACGCGGGTTATGGTTGGAAGGACGACAATTTCGATTTTTCAGAACAAAACAACATGGATTGCCTTGTGTGCCACGAACAGTCCGGAAAATATAAAAAATTTCCGACTGCTTGCGGCCATCCCGCCTACGAAGAAAAAAATTTCGGCGGCAAAGTTTTTGAACCTGTAGATCTTAACGCCGTTGCGAAAACGGTGGGAAAACCGGGTCTTCAGAACTGTGGCGTGTGCCATTTCTTTGGCGGCGGCGGCGGCGGCGTTAAGCACGGCGACCTTGACTCGTCTCTTTTGTCCGCGGATCGCGACCTTGATGTTCACATGTCCAAAGAGGGAGCGAATCATACCTGTACCGCCTGCCACACGACCATCAATCACCAGATGGCGGGCAGGTATTACACTGAGAAGGCGCCTCTCGAACACAGCATGGCGATGCCGGAAGACTACGGCAACCGCATTTCATGCGAGTCCTGCCACGGGTCGACGCCCCATGAAACCATGACGATTCTCGATGATCACACCGCCAAGGTTTCCTGCCAGGCATGCCATATTCCCCGTTACGCCAGGGGAGGCATAAGCACGTTGATGTGGTGGGACTGGTCGACGGCGGGCAAATTCACCGAAGACTGCAAGCCGATTGTCGAAAAAAATGAGAATGGAAGACCCACGTACCACACCATGAAGGGAGACATGACCTGGGCTGAAAATGTCGTCCCCACGTACGCCTGGTACAACGGCGGCATGGAATACGTAACCATAAAGGACACCCTGCCGAAGGACGGTTCTGTTGAAATCAATCGGCCGCTCGGCAGTTACGATGATCCTGAATCGCGGATTTTCCCCTTCAAGTATTATGAGGGCCGCCAGATTTACGACGCCGGAGCCAACCGGCTGGTCTACAGCAAGCTGTTCGGTCCCAAGGGCAGTGGGGCCTATTGGTCCGATTATGACTGGCAACGTTCAGTGGAAATCGGCATGGCCGAATCGGGTGAAGAGTTCAGCGGGCAGATCGGGTTCATCGATACAGCAATGTACTGGCCCATAACCCACATGGTGGCGCCGAAAGAAGATTCTCTTCAGTGCGCGGCGTGTCACGCCCGCGACGGTAGACTCGCCTCCCTTCCCGGGTTTTACCTGCCGGGACGGGACCGCGTCTCCTGGATCGATACCGTTGGCTGGTCACTGTTTGTTCTTTCGATTATCGGGGTCATGATACACGGGCTTCTTCGGGTTGTTTTCCGAATGGCAAGGAGCAAAAAGCAATGAAACGAACAATTTATATGTACAAGGGTTTTGAGAGAATCTGGCACTGGCTTCAGGCGGCCCTGATTATATTGCTTCTGCTGACAGGTTTTGAGATCCACGGAAGTTACGAATTATTCGGATACCAGGGCGCCTATGTCGTACATATTCAGGCCGCGTGGATACTGTTGGGACTGCTCGTTCTTGCCTTGTTCTGGCACATTACCACCGGTGAATGGAGGCAATACAAACCGACTCTGAAAAATCTGGACAAGATGGTGCGCTGTTACATGGTGGGAATATTCCTTGATGAACCGCGTCCCTACACGAAAACTCCCGAGACAAAGCTGAACTCCCTTCAGAAGCTCAGCTACCTGGGTGTTTTGCTGTTTATCCTTCCGATTCTTATCATCAGCGGCCTGGCTTGTTACTTTTATAATGATCTCCAGGCCTGGGGACTGTCCGTGGGATTCGGATCACTCGCGATCCTTCACACCATCGGCGCTTTTCTCATGCTCATCTTCCTGGTGGTCCACGTTTACATGACAACGACGGGTCACTCACCTCTTGCCTACACCATCGCAATGATCACCGGCCGGGAGGAAGTACCCGAAGACAACCGGGTCTGCTGATACGAATTCAGAGGAGGCGGCGGGCAATACGCCGCCTCCTCGAACGCGCCTTCGTTCAATTTCGTTTCATTTCCTTTTATTATCATTTTATCCATTGATAACAGGTACCGGCATGCCGCCTCTGGACGGGAAGACGGTTCTTGACAAAGATTCTCCCCGTTGTATAGTCGACGGCTGTTGAGAAAGGAACTTGGAGCCCGTGAAAATCTATGACGAAACCCTTGAGGCGATCTGCTCCCGGCTGAAAGCCGACCTGCGGGACTCAGTAGAAATTCTGCTCTTCACCACCGAGCGCATGACCGGGTCATGCGATAACCGGGAATACAACACCTTCGCCGGCCAGTTTTTGGATGAACTTGCCGACGCCGACGACCGGCTGTCCGTGCGACGCCTGGACCTCTTCGGTGACGAGGGACGCGCTCTCGGACTTTCCCTTTCTCCCACCCTTCTCATCGGAATGAACAAACGCTTTCCCGTACAGTTCCATGGTGCACCCACGGGCAACCTGGGCGGAGCTTTCATTGAAGCGATACTCATGATTTCCCGGAGAGATCCCGGACTTGCCCCGGAATCCGGGCGTCTGCTGGCAACGCTTTCCCGGCCCGTGACGGTAGAATGCTTCGTCACGCCCGACTGCACATACTGCCCCGCCGCCGTTGACCTTGCCGCCCGGATTGCTTTCGCCGCCGGCGATTTTATCACGTTCCGGTGTACCGACATCACCCAGGGTATGGACCGCGCTCTCCCCTTTGACGTGGCCTCGCTACCACATCTGGTCATCGATGACAATCCGTCCACCGCCATTGTGGGCGTCCCCCAAGAAACGGCGCTGATCGACGCCGTACTGGACCGGTAAACATTCCGGGACGTTCGCGAGCCGCCACTACGCCAGTGCCGCCAGCACTTCCTCGATATCGGGAATCTCCCTGACGGGATAGACCTTGATGAACATCACCGTGCCTTTTTCATCAACGATGATGTTGGCCCGCTGGGAAAACCCTTCCCTGTCCCGAAAGATGCCCAGCGACTTCGCCACGCCCCCATGAGGCCAGAAATCGGCGAGCAGCGGCGTGTGTCTGATGCGAAGCGATTTCGCCCAGGCGGCCTTGCAGGGAAGACTGTCCACGCTGATACCGAGCGCGACGGTCCCGAGGACTTCAAATTTTTTTCGGTTCTTTTCAAGTGATTTCATCTGCTCGCCGCAGATGGACGTCCACGCAAGGGGATGAAATGAGAGCAGCACCTTTTTACCCCGGTATGCCGACAGGGTCATATCGGCGCCGTTCTGATCCTTCAAAGTAAAGTCTCGAACCTTTTTACCTAATTGTATCAGTGTTTTTTCAGTCATAGGCGTTCTCCTTTTGTGCGGTACTCGGCTTCTTTACGGTTGCTTTCGCCTTTTACGTTCAAAATAAGCGCATTCCATTTCCGAGCTTTCTTCCACCTCAATGCAGGGAAGGCGCTTTGACTTGAACCCCAAGGCCCGGCAGCCATAGGGAAAGTTGCTGTCGTAGGTGATGTAGAAATGCCGACAGACAAAACAGTGGACGAACTGGGTGACATGCATTTGCCGGTTCATGGACTCGCTTCCCCGAAATCTATTCATTCCCGCCTGCGTCCGGTACGTAACCGTACGATGTACCCATCTTTCACTTCCGTCCTGATTCCTCTATACCTCCAGTCATGACTGATTTTCATGGTAGGAGGAGTTTCTATGACACGAGCAGAACGAACCCGGTACTGGAC
>DSBH01000038.1 GCA_011056825.1 Deltaproteobacteria bacterium
CTTGTCAAGGCGCTCGGCGTGAACTGGATCGCCGGCGACGGCGTGTGGTTCCAGGCGGTGGAACGAACCTACGGCATGAACGACGCGAAGCGGTGCAATGATTCCTGCTGGACGCGTTTTTCTCCCTTCGAGGCCTGGTCGATAAAACAATTCCTGGGGATGCCCGAACGGCCGGGGCTTGAAGGGTTGAAACTGGCCTTGAAGTTCCGGATGTACGCGACGGTTAACGTGCAATCCATCATCGACGAAGAACCGGGTAGCGTCGTCTTCCAGATGAATGACTGCCGCGTCCAGTCGGCCCGCAAGCGCCGGGGGCTCGACGATTATCCCTGCAAATCGGTCGGCCTTGTGGAATACGGCCGCTTCGCCGAGGGAATCGACCCCCGCATTCGCACCGAGTGCATAGGGTGTCCGCCCGACCCGCATCCCCCCGAATGGTTCTGCGCCTGGCGCTTCACGATGCCGGAATAGCAAAACCGCCGTCCGAGTCGGCGACACGTCCGGACGGCGGCCTGGAAACTCCCGCGAAAGGCTTTATTCTCGGCAGTCCGTTTTCCTATTTCTTTTTCGCGATCACCCACACCGCGTGAACGATGCCGGGAATAAAGCCGAGCAGTGTCAAAATAATGTTGATCCAGAAATGTTTTCCGATGCCGACCTGGAGAAACACGCCCAGAGGGGGCAGTATAATAGCGCATATTATCTTGACGATTTCCATGAGATCACCTTTCATTTTTGATTATTGTTTTTTTAGCCGCCTGGCATTCGAGATGCCTTTCACGCCGGGGAGTCTGCTTACGCTTCACGCTCAGATCAGCATTCCGCCGTCGCAGACGATGCATGTTCCCGTTGTGTAGGATGAGGCGCCGGACACGAGGTACAGTACCGCCCCCGCCATCTCCATCGGAACCGCGTGCCGTTTCATCGGTACCTTTGATGTCGCGGTCTCGTATATTTCCTTGTTCGTGAAAAGCGCCGAGGCGAATTTCGTCTCGGTAAGTCCCGGAAGAAGCGCGTTCACCCGTATGTTCATGCCGGAGAGTTCCTGCGCGTAGGCCTTTGTCATGGAAATCATTCCGGCCTTGGTGATGGAATAAATTCCCTGGAAAAGGGCGGGACTGATTCCGTTTACCGACGCCACATTCACGATGGAACCGCCGCCACCTTCGGCCATGAGCTTCGCCCCGCGTTGAATCATGAAGAAAGGCCCCTTCAGATTCACGTCGTTTGTCTTGTCCCAGACTCCCTCGTCGGCCCCCAGCATTTCGCCGAAGTAGGGATTCGTCGCGGCGTTGTTGACAAGAACGTCCAGCCTGCCGAATCTTTCACGCACTTCATTGAACAATTCCCCGATCTGCTCGGGATGCCCCATGTTACACGCGATGGGCACGGCGGTCCCGCCATCGGCCTCGATTTTTTCCGCCACTTCCTTGAGGGCGTCGATTTTCCGGCTGACAAGGACCACCTGCGCTCCATACTCGGCCAGCGTCATGGCGATCGCCTCGCCGATGCCCCTGCTCGCCCCCGTCACCAGGGCGATTTTTCCATCCAGAGAAAAATCTACTGTCTTCATTCCATTCCTCCCTTCGAAGAATAATTAAATAATTATACCAGGCACGCGCCTGCTGAATATTTTTCTGTGGCTGAGGTAGCCACGGCAGTCCCTTCGACGTGAAAACCATTCCGCCGGTCCCTGCTTACCGCCACTTTTCCGATGTTTCCGGATCCCAGGAGGGAGGCATGACGGACGCGTTTTCGTCGAATCCGGCAATCCGTTCCATATCGGCGTCGTCGAGTTCAAAATCGAAAACGTCGGCGTTTTCCTCGATCCGCTCCCGGTGCACCGACTTCGGAATAACGACGACCCCCGCCTGAAGCGCCCAGCGCAGGGCAACCTGCGCCGGTGTTTTACCGTAGGGGCTTCCCATGTCGGCAAGGCGTTCATCGTCTGTTCTTGTGCCCCTGCCCAGCGTGCTGTAACTTTCGACCACAATGCCTCGTTCCCGACAATAAGCCGTCAACTCTCTCCGCTGAATAAAGGGACTGATTTCGACCTGGTTGACCGACGGTACGACGTCTGTCGTCGCAAGCAGCTCTTCGAGGTGGCGAATCATGAAATTGCTGACGCCGATCGACCTGGTCTTCCCCGTCCGCCGAAGCTCGACAAGGGCCCTCCAGGTGTCGTTCCGCAGTTCCGGCACGGGCCAGTGAATCAGGTAGAGATCCACGTAATCCATGCCCAGGCGCTCGAGGCTCTCGTCGCAGGCGCGCAACGCGGCGTCATATCCCTGGTCGTCATTCCAGACCTTGGTGGTCACGTAGATCTCCGACCGGGGAACACCGCTTTCGCGTATCGCTGCGCCCACGTTCCGCTCGTTACCGTAAATACGGGCCGTGTCGATATGGCGATACCCCGCTTCAAGCGCCCACAGGACGGCGTTTTTCGTCTCATCACCCGCCTCCGACAGAAACGTCCCCAGTCCGAAACGGGGAATAGCGCTCCCGTCGTTGAGCGGCAATGTCGATGTCATAGACAGTGTCATGGTGTCCCTCCTTTTCCGGGTTATTACGACCCTTGTTCTTTCTGCGGGCCGCTGCCCGCGTCCAGTTCCCTACCGCGCGGACTCGCCATAGTCGGGACTGAAATTATTCATAATCGTCCGGCGTGTCCGATCAGCGAGTTCATCGATCGTATCAACAGTGTACTCGGCGGTATCTATGGGATCGCCGATGACAACCTGCATTTTCCCGGGTTTCACAGCCAGGCTTCCCTTCGGCAGGATACGCCTGCTCCCGTTGATGGTAACCGGCAGAACGGGAACACCGCTCAGGACCGCGGGAAAGAAGCCCCCTTTCTTGAACGGACGAATTCGCCCGTCGGTCGACCGCGTCCCCTCGGGAAAGACCATGACACTCATGCCCTCGGGCAATCGGTCGAGGCCCCGGTTGATACTGTCGATCGCCCGTGCGGTATCGGTACGGTCAATGAAAATGTTGCGTGCCGCGTACAGCGCGTAACCGAACAGCGGTTACCTTGAGAATTTCCTTTTTTATAAACCAGCGGAATTGAATGCCCAGTGTGGTGACCAACGCCAGAATATCGAAAAGCGACTGGTGATTGGAAACAATAACATAGGAGGTTCCCTTCCGAATATTTTCCCTGTTTATTATCTCGCTTCGGACGAAAGAAACACCGAGCACGATATGCGCCCAGATTTTTGAAATGTCAAACGCGAGGTTGCCGGTACGGCTCAGCAGGCCCGCCGCCGTCATGGGAACAAAAAGAATGATTGTCGCGGCCGCCGCCCAGAAACCGAGCCAGGTGATCCGCATTATGTCGAACAGACGATGCACGGCGCTGGCCCTCTCGAAAATCGACACCGCCCGCCGGTGCCGGCTCACAATCACCACTCCTGCAGTCGAATGACAGACTTCCGCCCGCCAGTGACATTATGCCCCATGTCGTTCAACGAAACAACCTCCCCGGCGAGGGTACCGTCCGCCGGTCGGAACACGGTTTTCCGCTCGTTCAGGCGTGCCGCGTTTATTTTTTATTGGACCGCCGCCAGATTTTTAGTTTCTCGGCCTCCTGGATCAGTTCCTCCCTGAAATCGGGATGGGCGATACTGATAAGTTTTTCCGCCCGCATCCAGGTGGGACAGGCGATAAGTTTCACGGCGCCGTATTCCGTAACGATGTAATCCACCATCTGCCGAGGGATCGTAACGGCGGAACCGGGGGAGAGTGTCGGCGCTATGCGCGACTTGATGTTGCCGTCGGCGTCGGTATGGGTCGAGGAAAGGCAGATAAAGCTCTTGCCTCTGCGGGACCACTGGGCGCCGAGAATAAAATCCCACATGCCGCCGTTTCCGGATACCTGATCGATACCGATACTTTCCGCGTTCACCTGCGAAAAGAGGTCGACCTGGATAGCATTGTTGATGCTGACCATGTCGTCGATCCGGCCGATTATGCGGGGATCGTTGGTATAATCTACCGGATATGAGGCAAGGGAGGGGTTGTTGTGCATGAAATCATACATCCGCTGGGAACCGATGGCGAATGTATAGGCGCATTTGAAGCGGTCGATGCTCTTCTTCGATCCGTTCATCTTTCCCGATTCGATCATGTCCACGAAGGCGTCGACGAACATTTCCGTGTGGCCGCCGAGATCTTTCAGATCCGATTCGGCTATCATCCTGCCAACCATGTTCGGCATTGCGCCGATACCGAGCTGGATGCAGCAGCCGTCATAAACATATTCCATGACGTGTTTGGCGATCTTCACATCCGCTTCGGACGGTTCGGGCAGGGGAGCGTCGTACAATACCTGGTCAGCCGGCGCCTCCACTATGTAGTCCACCCGGGATATATG
The DNA here is from genome assembly GCA_011056825.1 of Deltaproteobacteria bacterium. Classification (GTDB taxonomy): domain Bacteria; phylum Desulfobacterota; class Syntrophia; order Syntrophales; family UBA2210; genus MLS-D. The sequence goes on from DSBH01000038.1 coordinate 4,376, forward strand.
AATCGATTCCTCGTTTCCGCCGAGGCATACGGGGGTGTTGGGATTCACCTCGACGATGACGATATCGTCGGATTCCACCTTGGCTGATGTTTCCGAATTTTGCGGTCCGATGTTAAAATAACCTTTCTCGTCCATGGGAGCCGTCTGGATCATGGTGATCCATTTCGTCTTGCCCTTTGCGGAAGAATCCCTGTAATAGACGGACCGGTAATCCCTGTTGAGATTTTCCCTGGAATCCTGGGTGATAAGCTCCCGCAGATAAAAAGGACCGCGGTGGTAGAGTATCGGGCAGTAATAAGCCGGCTGCACGAACGCGTTGACCATTCGGGTCAGTTTGCTCCAGTGCCAGTCAATATAACAGAAGCTTTGGGGATGGTTAACGATCTCGGGAACCGGTGGAACCGTGACGGCGGTGTACACGCTGACGTCGCGCAGTTCTTCCGCCCGCGCCGCTAGTGCCTTGTCCAGCACCACCGGTTTTCCGTTGAAGAACCCGTAATCGACGATGTCGCCGGAACTGACGACCGACACGGCCTTTTCTGGAGACACAAGTTTGCTACGGTATTCCTGGAAATAATTCATCGGCACACCTCCGGAATTCTGTAGACGCGGCAGTTATGACAGTTATGCGGAACCGGTTGCGACAGGCGCGCTGAACCTGAGAACCAGAAGTTCCCTATAGGAAACAGGGGTGGTTGTCAAGAAAAGTGAGGCGCCGTTGTACCGCCCACGGGACAATTCAAACCGGACCGTCAATCATTCCTGAACCACATTACCCGGCCCGTTTCTCAGGCGCCAGACTTTTCAAACCCGACTTTCGCCAATAGGAGCAACTAATCTCTGAAACCCTTATCTGGCGGGGGTTTCCTGACGTTATTCGCGATTACATACTATCGAAGAGGCGTTTTTGTGGAGTAATACAAAACA
>DSBH01000074.1 GCA_011056825.1 Deltaproteobacteria bacterium
ACAACCCGAGCAGCGGCGCCGGGATGCGATCCTGCATTTCAAAACCGAGCACGCGGGAAAGTCGTTTCACCTGCACGTCGTAGCTGTCCCGGCGGGCCGATTCCATGATTCCAAGCGCCTTTTCAAATCCCATCTGGTGTTCTACTTCCCTGAACCAGAGGGTATGGTGCACAAGAATTCGGTGAAACATATCCAGAATAAACCGCGCCAGTTCCTCGTTATTCAGATCATTGATGTTGTCGGTTGTGTCGGTCATTCAACGATTCCTTTCTCTTCCGGTTCTTCACGGGCGAAGCTACAGGAAATCTCCCGCGCTCGTCAACGAAAAACCGGCGGCCCGTCATGGCATTCGTTGAAAGGAGAAGAAATGTATTAGTGATATCAAAGAGATGAGATATTGCCAGGTAAGGAAAGAGATGATATGCAATGAGGACAGGAGGTAGTATAAAAAGCACCGTGCATCATGTTCCCGGCGGCGGACAGGCAAGCGACGTAGTGTGCTCCGCGCCGCGACCGGCCGGATGGTGGAATAAAAAACGTTTTTCAGGCGTTCGCGGAGTTTGTGGATCAGCACCACGGCTGTCCTGCTTTTTGTAAGTTGCCGTCCGTCGTTGAGAAGTTCATTCTGATTGACGGAGGTGTGGTATGCAGGCGGGAAGAAAAGTGGTCGAAGAATTGCTCGCCGGGACCGGCATTGAAATCGGCGGTTCCCATCCATGGGATATTCGGGTACGGGACGATCGATTTTACGGTCGCGTGCTGAAGGACGGCAGCCTGGGTCTCGGCGAGGCCTACATGGAGGGCTGGTGGGACTGCGATCAAATCGACGAGTTCATCTGCCGTCTTCTCAGGGCGAACCTGCAGGAAAAAGTCAGGAGGAACGCCCGGACGCTCCTGCTCTATATTTTTGCTCGAGCAGTTAATCTTCAATCACCGTCCCGCGCGGGAATCATTGCCCGGAAACACTACGATCTCGGCAATGACCTTTTCTTTTCCTTTCTCGATTCCCGGAATCAGTACAGCTGCGGCTATTTCGAAAATACGGACGACCTGGAAGAAGCCCAGGAAAAAAAGCTCGAGCTTATCTGCCGGAAACTCGACCTGCATCCCGGCGACCGTCTCCTGGACATCGGGTGCGGCTGGGGAGGTCTCGCGCGCTATGCCGTACGGGTGCACGGTGACGGCCGTCAACATTTCGGAGGAGCAGATCAAGCACGCGAGAGAATCCTGCAAGGGACTGCCCGTCGACGTTGTCGCCACCGATTACCGGCGGATCAGTGGACATTACGATAAAATCGTGTCCGTCGGCATGTTTGAACACGTGGGAAGAAAAAATTACCGGACATTTATGGATGTCGTATGGCGGAGTCTCGATAAAGACGGGATATTCCTGCTTCACACGATCGGAGGTAACCTTTCATGGGTCAATTGCGATCCTTGGATCAGCCGATACATTTTTCCCAACGGAATGTTGCCCTCTATCGCCCAGACAGGCAGGGCCGTCGAGGGGCGCTTCGTCATAGAGGATCTGCACAACCTGGGGCCTCACTATGAAAAAACCCTGCTGTGCTGGAATGACCGCTTCCAGTCCGCCAGGGGGAGGCTCCCGAAGAAATACGACGAAGTGTTCAGGCGCATGTGGGAGTATTATTTTCTCTCGTGCGCCGGGGCTTTCCGCGCTCGTCACATCCAGGTCTGGCAGATCGTCATGACCAGAACAGGAGCAAAACAACCGCCGCGCCTGCGCGGGTGAGCGATATGACCGGGGTGCTTCCGTTCCCGCGGGGGCCGGAAAGTTCGACAAATTACATAGTGCTGGTCCCGTAAAAAGTTATTTCCCCGCCCCTGGAGGGAGGGGATAAAGGGGAGGGGGATCACCTTCACCCCGCTTCCCATCATTTCAAACAAGCTGTGCGCGCTAAGCTTCCCCCGGACTGGATCCGGGAGGAGTCAGAGAGTACTTGATAATACTGGATACCGGCCTTCGCCGGTATGACGGGAGTGACTTGATACCGACCTTCGCCAGTATGACGGGAGTGACTGAATACGGGCCCGCGTGACCACAAGGGTATTCGTCGGTTTATAGTATTCGAAAGAGTGTATGACGAAATTAGCGATTTTATAAAGTTCTACAAAAGTTTTCCCCGACGGGATGTGCTGATCCTGAAAAAGTTATTTCCCCTCTCGCGGAGAGAGGGGATAAAGGGGATGAGGATTTTAAACTTTTCAGGATGTTATAAAATATTTATTTTGTGGAAAGGGACAGTACAATACATTCATGGTCGGCGGCCGTTTTCTGTCCTGCTGCTCGCCGATACACTGCGTAACATGTCGGCGTTATCCGGCACGGGAGAAAGGAGGAAAACAATGCAGGCGCGAGGTCCCCTCATGATAGAACATCGCCTGATCGAACGCATGATTTCCCTTATCAGGGTTGCTCTACCGGAAATCGAGTCGACGCGGCGGGTCGATCCCGTGTTCATCGACGCGGCGGTCGATTTTATCCGGGTGTATGCCGACAGGACGCACCACGGCAAAGAAGAAGATATCCTTTTTCGCGAACTGGAAACGAGGTCCCTGTCCGACGAGCACCGCCGGATCATGAATGAGCTTGTCGATGAGCACATTTTCGGACGACAAACAACCAAAGCCCTGGTCGAGGCGAATGAACGCTACCGGAGCGGCGATAAATCGGCACTGAACGGCATTGTCGAATCACTGAAAACCCTTTGCGGATTTTATCCTGAGCACATCGCGAAGGAAGATAAAATATTTTTTCCCTCTACCAGGGTGTATTTCACCAATGAAGAGGAACAGGCGCTGCTCGCGGAATTCAGTGAGTTTGATCGAAAAATGATTCACGAGGTCTTCACGGCGAAAATCGAGAGGCTTGAAAAAGAGATGAGTCGGGAAGCGATAGGAAACAATCCGCGGAACGCCGAATAAAGAACGGCTTGAAGAAACCAGGCACAACAAGAAGTAGTGAAAATGAAATCGGGACAGGCCGGGCCGTTCGGGTGGAGACTGAATATTCCGCTCGTTGGTCGTTGATCCTGATCATGCCATGTGGTAGTAATTCTCAGTCGATAATGAATGAATAACATTATTCGTTCCCGGCTGATGTCGAGGCCGGGACGTCCAGTAAATGTGATAATCGCTGTGAATGAAACGGCAGGAAGGCCCGTAAAGGAGACATGGTAATGACAACAAAGGACAAGGATTATGTAATGCGCCAGGTCAAGGAGAAGAACGTCAGGTTCATCCGTTGCTGGTTTACCGACGTGTTGGGAATGCTGAAAAGTTTTTCCATTTCTCCTTCAGAGCTGGAAGGCGCTCTTGACGAAGGCATGGGATTTGACGGTTCCTCGATCGAAGGTTTCGCTCGCATCGAGGAAAGCGACATGGTGGCGAAACCCGATCCCTCGACCTTTGCCATACTTCCCTGGCGTGCCCAGAACGGCATGAACGTCGCCCGCCTGTTCTGCGACATTCTCACGCCCGAGGGCGAACCCTACGCGGGCGATCCCCGGTATGCGCTGAAACGTCAGCTCGATGAAGCCGCGGACATGGGTTTGACTTTTTACGTCGGCCCCGAGCTGGAATATTTTTATTTCAGGCGGCCCGAGGGAGTGCCGGAAATTCTCGATCGCGGCGGGTACTTCGATCAAACCGCCATGGATGTGGCAAGCGACCTGCGCCGTGACACCATCCTGGCCCTCGAAGAAATGGGCATTCCCGTTGAATACAGTCACCACGAAGTCGCGCCCAGTCAGCACGAAATAGACCTGCGCTATTCCGAGGCGCTTACCATGGCGGACACGGCCATGACCTACCGCCTGACGGTAAAACAGATCGCACTGAAACACGGGGTGTACGCCACGTTTATGCCCAAGCCTCTTTTCGGCGAGAACGGCAGTGGAATGCACGTCCACCAGTCGCTTTTCAGGGGCGACGAAAACGCCTTTTTCGATGCCGATGATCAATACTATCTTTCCGAGATGGGAAAGAGTTACATTGCCGGTCTTCTCAAGTATGCCCGCGAAATGTGCATCGTCGTGGCCCAGTGGGTGAATTCCTACAAGCGTCTGATACCGGGTTACGAAGCGCCCGTCTATATTTCCTGGGCCCGTCGCAACCGTTCCGCCCTGATACGGGTCCCCATGTACAAACCGGGCAAGCCTCAAGCCACGCGGATGGAATTCCGCTGTCCCGATCCCGCGTGCAATCCCTACCTGGCCTTCGCGGTCATGCTCGCGGCGGGACTCAGGGGCATAAAAGAAAAGCTGGAACTTGACGATCCCATTGAAGAGGATATTTTCGAAATGTCAGACGCCGAACGCAGGAAACGGGGCATCGATTCATTGCCGGGAAGCCTGGGAGAAGCTGTATCTCTGGCGGAAAACAGCACCTTTCTGAAAGAAGCACTGGGCGATCATATTTTCGAGAAATTTATATCGAACAAGAAAATCGAGTGGGATCTTTATCGAATCCAGGTCAGCAGTTATGAACTGGAGAAGTACCTGCCCATACTGTAAGCCCGCGTCGATCAGGGGACGTTTTTAAATATTTAAAAATTTCCCCGAAAGGGATGCGATTATGCGGATCATGACGTTCAACCTGCTTTTCGACAGCGGCGGGGACGAACCGTTCGCCTGGCGCAACCGGCGGGACGTGGTCGTCCGGGTTGTCCGACGCCATCGTCCGCACATTCTGGGGACCCAGGAGGGCATGGCGCATCAGCTTGAGTTTCTTTCGGAACGGCTGGCGCCTGATTACTGCATGGTGGCCGAGGGACGTACCTGGGATGTCACATCGCAATACCCGACGCTGTTTTACCGTGTTGACGCCCTCGACCTGCTTGAGGCCGGCGAGAGCTGGCTCTCAAAAACCCCGACAGTACACCTGAGCAAGGACTGGGACAGCGGGTTTCCCCGCATGATGAATTACGGCGTCTTCAGTGAACGCCGATCGGATAAAAAGTTCACCGCTCTGGTGACGCATCTGGATCATATCAGCGATAAGGCCCGCCTGGAACAGGCGAAACTGGTAGGAGCCTGGCTCGTATCCCGCGCGACGCCCGCCGTCGTGATGGGGGATTTCAACGACGAGCCGGGTTCAGCCGTATACCGAGCTCTTACCGGTGATTATCGCCTGATGACCGATTCGTGGCAGGAATTGTCGCTCACGGAAAATGA
>DSBH01000307.1 GCA_011056825.1 Deltaproteobacteria bacterium
CGTCGATCCCGTCAGCTGTGCGATTGAGCCTGCGAGCTTTTCCGAGGTGAGAGGACCGGAGGCAATCACGAGAGGAATGTCATCAGGAATGTCGGTAATCTCAACGCGTTCGATAAGGCAAGTGTCGAGTGAACGAAGCCGATCTTCAACATACGCGGAAAACAGCTCCCGGTCCACGGCAAGGGCCTTGCCCGCAGGCACGCGGCATGCGGCAGCCGCTTCCATGATGAGCGAATTCATCATGGTCATCTCATGCTTCAGGATTCCAACGGCGCTGTCGGGGCTCTCGGAACGAAAAGAATTGCTGCAGACCAGCTCGGCCAGCCCGGGAGACCGGTGCGCCGGCGAATAAAGAGCCGGCTTCATTTCGAAAAGACGGACGGGCAACCCCCGGGTCGACACCTGCCAGGCCGCCTCGCAGCCGGCCAGTCCCGCCCCGATAATGGTGACTGGTTTTACGGCCGGTCCGGGCATTCTCAGGTACTCCGTTCCCCGTCGGTGCGGTAGCCGCACTCCTTGTTGGGACAAACCAGATAGGTACCCTTGGCGCGGCTGTGCTTTTCCAGAAGATAAGGTGAACCGCACAGGGGACATTTCTGCGGTACGGGGCGGTCCCACGTCGCGAAGGTACACTTGGGATAGTTGGAACATCCGTAAAATGTACGACCGCGTCGTGTTCTCCGCTCGCAGAGAACCCCGTCACAACCTTCGCGCGGGCATTGTACGCCTGTTTCGATGGGTTTCGTAAAAGTGCATTCAGGGTAACCCGAACATCCGAGAAATCTTCCGAACTTGCCTTCCTTTATAACCATGGGCTTGCCGCAACGTTCGCAGAGAATGTCCGTGACTTCCGGTTCTTTCCGATCGACTTTGCCATCCTCGTCGCGGCTTATGTTCGCCGTATTTTTACAGGCGGGATAATTTGAACAGGCGAGAAATTTGCCGTTTCTGCCCCACTTCACGACCATGGGACTGCCGCACTTATCACAGATCAGGTCCGTCGGTTCCTCTTCTTGTTTAATATTACGCATGGAAACGCGGGCCTTCTCAAGTTCGGCCGTGAATGATTCGTAAAATTCCCTGAGAGTTTCGATTCTTGAGAGGTTGCCTTCCTCGATCCGGTCAAGCTTGTCTTCCATAGCGGCCGTGAATCCCACGTCAAGAATGGCGGGGAAATTATTGACCAGGAGGTCGGTCACGATAAGCCCCAGTTCCGTTGGCCGGAAGCGTCTGTCTTCGAGGGCCACGTAATCGCGCTCCTGAATGGTGCCGAGAATGGCGGCGTAAGTGCTGGGCCTGCCGATGCCGCGTTCCTCAAGTTCTTTTACGAGCGTGGCTTCACTGAATCGGGGAGGCGGCTGCGTGAAATTCCTGCGGGGGTCGATGCCCGAAAGCGAGAGAACATCGCCGGACGACAATGACGGCAACGGTGCTGAGGAAGCATCATCATCGGAAGCAGGGCCGTTGTCGTCCGCGGAGGTATCGACGGGACGGTCGGCATAGGCAAGGGTAAATCCCGGAGACGTCATAACGGAACCCCGGGCCCTCAGAATAAAACGGTCCGCCGCAATATCGACCGTGGTTCGGTCGAAGAAGGCCGGCGTCATCTGGGAGGCGATGAACCGGTTCCATATAAGTCGGTACAGGCGGAATTCGTCTTTTTCCAGGTACTGTTCAATTGCCTCGGGAGGATAGGCTGTCGACGCGGGGCGGATGGCTTCGTGAGCGTCCTGGGCGCTTTTCGCTGTCTTGAACCGGCGGGCTTTCGCCGGAAGTAACTCCTTGCCGTATTTCTGTCGAATATGCTGCCGGGCCTCGTCGAGTGCCTCGTCGGCGATTCGAACGGAATCAGTTCGCATATACGTGATAAGTCCCACGGGACCCTCGTCGCCCAACTCGATTCCCTCGTAGAGGCGCTGGGCAGTCATCATCGTTTTCTTCGCCGAAAAACGGAACCGCTGTGCCGCTTCCTGCTGGAGCTTGCTGGTGGTAAAGGGAGGCGCCGGCTGGCGCTTTACCTCCTTCTTTTCCACTGTATCAACCAGGAAGGAAGACTGTTCAAGCGTCCGCACGATTTCCCGTGCTTCCTCCTCAGTGGAGACGGTTTTTTTCCTACCGTCGATCTTGAAGAGCTTCGCCTCGAAGGGCGGAGGTTCGCCGCCTTCAAGCCGGGCAGTTATCGTCCAGTATTCTTCCGGCTTGAACTCGCCAATTTCACGCTCACGGTCGCAGATGATCCTCACCGCCACCGACTGGACACGACCCGCGCTGAGCCCCCTTCTGACTTTTTCCCAGAGTACAGGGCTGATGCGGTATCCCACGAGACGGTCGAGAATGCGGCGAGTCTGCTGCGCTTCATACTTGTTCACGTCGAGGGAAAGCGGTTTTTCAATCGCGTCCAGTATGGTTTTTTTTGTGAGGTCACCGAAAAGGACCCGGAATATTTTTTTATTTTTTCCGCCTATTTCTTCCGCAATATGCCAGGCGATGGCCTCTCCTTCACGATCCGGGTCGGGGGCCAACAGAATGCGTTCGGCAGAAGCCGCGGCCTTTTTCAGTTCACCTATTGTTTTTTTCCTGTCCGATTTGACAATGTAGCTGGGCGTGAAATCCTGTTCAACATCGATACCCAGCTTGTTCTTGGGAAGGTCTTTTACGTGTCCGACGGACGCCCTGACATCGAAACCGGCGCCGAGATATTTTTTTATTGTTTTTACCTTTGTGGGCGATTCCACGACTATGAGCGTCGAAGGCATGTATCCTCTACTCCTTGATTACGAAATATTTTCCCGGCATCTGCCTTACCATGCCCTTTAATTCAAGGGACAGGAGCATGCCGAGTATCCTGTTTATGTCAACGTCGCACCGGGCGATGAGATCGTCAAGATGAACGGGGCGGTCGCCGATGAGTCGCAACAGCTCCCGTTCGACGTCGCCCGGTTCTTCATCCGCTGATTTTCCTGTCTTACCATTTGCAGCCGTGCTTTCGGTTGTGTCGTAATCCGGTCCGGAAGGGGCCTCCGAAGGACGTTCAACGTCTACCTGGGGTTCGATTTCGCAAAGAATATCTTCCACGTCCTGCACCAGCGTGGCGCCGTTTCTGATAAGCGTGTTTGTTCCACGGGATGTTTGGGTCTCGATTCCCCCCGGCAGTGCGAAAACACACCGTCCCTGTTCAAGGGCCAGATTCGCGGTTATAAGCGAACCGCTTTTTTCAGTCGCCTCGATGACAACCACGCCGTAGGACATGCCGCTGATTATCCTGTTCCGACGCGGGAAATGGTGGGCCAGCGGCTCCGATCCAAATGGATACTCGCTTACGACGGCGCCCTGTTCGGCGATTTTTTCATACAGATCGCGGTTTTCCGGCGGATAAATCACGTCCAGGCCTGATCCCATGACGGCCAGGGTTCGTCCCCGTGCGGCGAGAGCGCCCCGGTGAGCCGATGAATCAATGCCGCGCGCCATGCCGCTTACCACCGTGATTCCCCGGAGGACAAGTTCACGGGAAATCCGTTCGCAGGTATAGCGGCCCTGTGCCGTCGCCCGCCGCGAACCGACAAGGGCGACGCAGATATCATCCGGCTTCAGTTCCCCCCGGACATATAAAAGGGGAGGATAATCATAAATATGTCGCAACAGGGGAGGGTAGCTGTCCTCGCCAGCCGTTACCAGGGTGATGCCCAGCTTTGCGGCGCGTTCCAGTTCATCGTCCACGCGCACCCAGTCCCTGAATGTGGTTATGCGGCCGGCGATCGCCGCCGACACGCCTCTGACTGCCGCGAGTCCGGAGGGCGACGCGGACATGGCCTCGCTTGCCGAACCGAAAGCGTCCACCAGGCCGTTGACGGTTACGGGCCCAATATCGTCAATCAATGTGAGAGCAAGTAAATATTTCAGGTCTTCAACGTGCATTCCACGTCCCGTGAAAGTCCGGACAAAATTTCCGTGGACTATATATGGGAGTCTGAAACGGTGTCAAGGCTTTTGTCCTTTCTCGATGTCGAAGGGTCCGGCTTGACAAGCTTACGGCCCTGTACTAGTGTGAATTCGAAATTCCGGTGGGAATACCCCGGAGTCCATTCTCAAGATTCCAAAATCACGGGTGCGTGTAATGCTGAAAACCTGGTTGTTTCATCTGTTCGCGGTCCTTACCGCGATGTTCCTCTGCACGTGTCCGGCCACGGCACTCGAAGAAGCAGAACATCGGATGGATCCTGCGTTCCTGGCAACGCCGGGCATCATAGACTTTGGAACACTGAAAAAGCCCGGGGCCGCCGAACGGTCGCTTTATTTCTATCATCGCGACGGCGCGGCGGGACAATCATGGTCTCTTCAATCATCAAAACCCTGGGTCGTGCCGGACAGGGCATTCGGCGTCTTCGCGTCAAAAAAACCGCAGCGCGTTCGCCTATCCATCGATTCACGCCGGCTCGAAACCGGCTATCACGGGGCGGATGTAACCATATCCGGCGCCGGCGAAACTCTTCAAGTCCCACTTATCGTCTATGTTGAAGACGGCCCCCGGCACGGACCGCGGGGGTCGCTTCAAGCGTTGAAAATCGAACCGTCATATCCCGATCCTCTTGCAGTCGGCTCAGACCGCGTTTTCCGGGCGAAGGGCCTTTACACGAGTGGCGACCGCAAGGATATAACCGAACAGGTGCAGTGGCATTGCGATAACCGCCGGACGGCGGAATTTGTTTCCCCTGGCGTACTGCGGGGAAAGTCCGAGGGGTACGCTGGAGTCATAGCATCTGCAGAGGGCATGGAAAGTGACCGGGTCCCGATTTTCGTGGATGATGACGCCGGAGGACCCGTCATTACCCTTTCAGGCCCCGGGGATCTTCCCGAACGCCTTGAAGTTAACACACGGAAAGAATTTGAAATAGACATAAAAAACAGCGGCGCCGGTTTGTTGTCATGGCAACTGGAAGCGACGGAACCGTGGATTAAAATTAAAAGAGGTCAACGCGAAACCGGTCACACCAAGGCGGGGAAACGGGACCGGGTAACCGTCCTGCTTGACACACACGGACTCAACGACGGTAATTATCGTGCAAGTCTCGTTGTACGGTCCAACGGCGGCGACGACGTCATCTCTTTTTCCGTGAAAGTGGCCACGATTGAATCGGTCCTGGTGACGCCGCGAAAGCTCTCCCTGCCGGAAGGAGAAAGGA
>DSBH01000113.1 GCA_011056825.1 Deltaproteobacteria bacterium
GCCTGATGTCGTCCAGGTTATCGAAGATTCGCCGAAACCAGTCATAGCCGCCATACACGGAACAGCTCTCGGCGGCGGCCTTGAAGTCTCTCTCGGCAGCCATTTCCGCATCGCCCATTCGAGCGCCCGAGTGGGAACTCCGGAAGTCAAGCTCGGCCTTATTCCGGGCGCCGGCGCAACGCAGCGTCTTCCCCGCCTTGCCGGTGTTCAGGCGGCGCTGGGAATAATCTCGTCCGGCAACCCGGTGCCGGCGCCGAAAGCCAAATCACTGGGAATCATCGACGAGATAACGGACGGCGACCTGAAAGAAGCCGCGCTTGCCTACGCGAAACGTATCGTCGACGAAAAACTTCCCATCCGGAGAGTCAGCCAGATGGAACCCGCACTGGATACACCTACCGTATTTGAAGATTTCACCAAGAGCATCGCCCGCAAGGCGCGTGGATTCCTGGCCCCCTACAAGTGCATCGAAGCCGTGAAAGCCGCGACCGAACTTCCCTTCCCCGAAGGCATGAAGCGGGAACGCGAAATTTTCACGGAACTGCAGGCCTCCGATCAATCAAAGGCCCAGCGTCACGTTTTCTTCGCAGAGCGTGAAGTGGTGCGTATTCCGGGACTTCCCGACGATCAGCCGACCCGGGATATCAAGTCCGTCGGCGTTCTCGGCGCGGGGACCATGGGCGGCGGCATAGCCATGTGCTTCGCCAACGCGGGAATCCCCGTTTACCTGCTCGATGTCAAGCAGGAGTTCATCGACAAAGGCATGGCCACTATCAAGAAAAACTACGCCAACACCGTGTCGAAAGGCAGGCTGAAACAGGAAGACATGGACAAGCGCATGTCTCTCATCAAGCCGACCCTTTCCTACGACGACCTGAAGGATGTCGATCTGGTCATCGAGGCTGTGTTTGAAGATATGGCAATCAAGAAGGAAGTGTTCCAGAAACTCGACGCCGTGTGCAAGCCCGGCGCGATTCTCGCTTCCAACACGTCTTACCTGAATATCGACGAGATCGCGGCGACAACAAAACGTCCCGAGGATGTCATGGGTACGCACTTCTTCAGCCCGGCCAACGTCATGCGCCTCCTGGAAAATGTACGCGGCGAAAAAACGTCGCCCGAGGTCTACGCCACCGCCATGAAAATCGGCAAAAAGATCGGCAAGGTGCCCGTGCTCGTCGGCGTCTGCGACGGGTTCGTGGGCAATCGCATGCTGGCCAAGCGGACCCGCGAGTGTGGTTTCATGCTTGAAGAAGGCGCACTGCCATGGCAGATCGATAAGGTTATCTATGATTTCGGATTCCCGATGGGACCGTATGCCATGGGCGACATGGCCGGCCTGGATGTCGGCTGGAGAAACAGAAAGGCCAAATTCGACCAGCTCACCGAGCGCGAGAAAAAATGCAACATACTGGACAAGATCTGCGAGATGGGCCGTTACGGCCAGAAGACCGGCGCGGGATTTTATCAGTATGACGACAAGCGCAAGGCGACACCCGACCCACTCATCGAGGAACTCATCATCAATCACTCGAAGGAAGTCGGCATTGAACGCCGCGAGATAAGCGACCAGGAAATCATTGAGCGCGCCATATACTCCATGATAAACGAAGGAGCAAAGATCCTTGAAGAAGGCATCGCGGCGAGGCCGCTTGATATCGACGTAGTCTGGATTTACGGTTACGGGTTCCCGGTTTACCGCGGCGGGCCGATGTTCTACGCCGACCTCGTGGGGCTGGACAAGATTTACGAAGCTATCCTGAAATATCGTGACCTGGTCGGACCCGAATTCTGGACCCCTTCACCGCTTCTGGAAAAACTGGCGAAAGAAGGCAAGGGCTTCTACTCCAGGTAGAGCCGGCCCGGCAATTGCAAACATATCTTCAGGCCCGCGGGATCGCTGATCCCGCGGGTTTTTCATCCCTGCCGCGACGAACCCGTCATTTCCGGTTGCTCGTTTCCCCCGCCTGGTTATGAGTTGTTCACGTTGCCCCTGTTGCCTCATTATATGCGGCTCCGTCGCGTCACGCGTATCCCGATTAGTCATGCAATCCGCGCCGGACGGGCGATTACGTTTAGCGATAAGATAAAACCTGAAACGTTATCTCGATACTATGGTATACTAAAAAGAGTGGCTTGGCAGTACTGCGGCGTCGACAGGGGCATCGCTCCTGCCGCGACGAGACTGAGCGAACTGCTGGAATTACCCGAATTCCACAAATCAGCAGAAGCAGGACACGGGGAGCTGAATACATGAAAATCGCAATGCTTGCGCCGATCGCCCGGCGTACGCCGCCCCGGCATTACGGATTCCGGGAAAACATCATCTCGCTTCTGACGGAAGGACTTATAAAGCGCGGCATTGACGTTACCCTGTTCGCCACGGAAGATTCGGAAACGAGCGGGCGCCTGGTGAGCGTCAGTCCCCGAGGATACGAAGAAGATCCATCTATACGTCCCAACTTCCTGGAATGCCTTCACATATCGGAACTCTTCGAACAGGCTCATCGTTTTGACCTGATACATAATAATTTCAACTATCTGCCCCTCACGTACACGGCAATGACCACAACCCCCGTCGTCACCACGATTCACGATTTCCCGTCGGAACAGATAATGCCTGTATACAAAAAGTACAACGGCCGCACCCGGTACGTGGCAATCAGCGAGGCGGACAGGTGCCCCGAGCTGGATTACATCGCGACCATTCACCACGGAATCGACCCTGAACAATTTACCTTTCAATCTAAACGCGGCGATTACCTCCTTTTCTTTGGACGTATTCATCCAGACGAGGGGACAAAAGAATGCATCGACGTAGCGAAAGAAACCGGCATGAAACTGGTAATCGCGGGAATCGTCCAGGACCGGGACTATTTCGAACGTTTCGTGCAGCCTCACCTTGACGACAGCCGCATCATCCACATCGGCAACGTGGGTCCGGACAGGCGTAACGAGATACTGGGCGGCGCCCGCGCCCTTCTTCACCCAATTAATTTCGACGAGCCCTTCGGTCTTTCGACGGTGGAAGCTATGGCCTGCGGGACACCGGTCATAGCCGTAAACCGGGGCAGCATGCCGGAAATAATACAGGAAGGCGTCTCGGGATTTCTGGTGCGCGACGCCGCGGAAATGGTCTCGAAGGTCGATGAAGTTGAACGACTTGACCGGCGGGATTGCCGTTTATGGGTTGAACGGCATTTCAGCGTTGACCGCATGGTCGATGACTATATCAATGTGTACGAGCGAGCAATCGCCCTGAACCGCCGCGATGATCATCGTCCCTGGGGTTTCTTTGAAATCCTCTCAGAATGGCCGGGGCACAAGGTCAAACGGATTATCGTTCATTCAGGCGAACGGTTGAGCTACCAGCGACACGCCCGCCGCTCGGAGCACTGGTTTATTGTGAGCGGCGCCGCCGTGATTACCGTCAACGGGAAAGATATGACACTTTCCACGGGTGGTTCCGCCGATATACCCGCCGGGGCGTGGCACCGTGTTTTGAACCGGGGACCGGAAGAACTCGTATTCATCGAGATACAGAGAGGCGATTATCTGGAGGAAGACGATATCGAGAGAGCGGAAGACGATTACGGCCGCGTTTAGAAAAACTTGCTGTAATACCGAGACAGGAGCCGGTCGAAGCGCGTTGATCGCACCGCTGACCCGTCCTGTCACAGAGGTGGACAATGAACGAAAAATCAAGGAACGACGGCTTGGCCGTCTTCATTATGGCCGGCGGCGCCGGCACCCGTTTCTGGCCGCTCAGCACCCGCGAACGGCCGAAACAGTTCATGCAGGTGTTTGATGATCGAAGTCTTCTTCAGAAAAGTTACGACCGTATAGCGGACATAATACCGGCCGAACGCTTGTTTGTGCTCACGAACGACAGGTATACCGACCTGGCCTCGCAACAGCTTCCCGGCATACCGTCTGAAAACATTATCGGCGAACCTGAACGCAAGGATACGGCCGCCGCCGTATGCCTCGGCGCCCTTATCGCCCGGAAACGTTTCGGTAATCCCGTGATGGTCGTACTGACGGCGGACCACATCATAGAACCGGTCGAACTGTTTCGCCGGACCCTCCTGTCGGCAATCGACCGCACGCGGGAAGAACCGGCCCTGTATACATTCGGCATCAGGCCGACCTTCCCCGCGTCGAGTTACGGGTACCTGGAGGTGGGACGGAAACGGGCGGATGACGAAGGAATAGAACATTTTCAGGTCGTCTCGTTCAGGGAAAAACCAGCCCCCGAGCTTGCCCGGCGCTATCTCAAATCAGGACGCTACCTCTGGAATTCCGGCATGTTCGTCTGGACCGTGGACGCCATTCTTCAGGAGTTGAAACAATATCTTCCCGAACACGTCGACCGGCTTGAACGGGCTGTCGAAAACTTTGACGGACCGCTGTGGGTCCAGTCGCTCAGGTCGGCGTTCACCGACCTGAAACGCATATCCATCGATTTCGCCGTCATGGAAAAGGCGCGCGATGTCCGTTGCGTTGCAGGCGAATTTCTGTGGAAGGATGTTGGAGGCTGGTCGGCTTTTCAGGAGCTGCTTCCCGCCGACGACTCGGGCAACCATATCAGGGGCGACGCTCACGTGCTCGACGCGCGGGACAATTTACTCTATTGCGACAATTCTGAAGAAACGGTTGTTCTAGCGGGCGTGGAGCGCCTGGTGATCGTCAGGGCGGGAAACAGGACTCTGATCGCCTCGAAAGACCGGCTGGAAGACCTGAAAGACGTGGTCGAAACCATGACCGAACGGGGGGAATAAGGCCTGTTCCGTTTCCGTTACGGGTTTCAGTGCGCCTCGTCCCAGTTTTTCCCCGTCTTGATGTTCACCACCAGGGGCACTTTCAGGCTGGCGACACCTTCCATCGCTGCACGAACCAGCCTGATGAGACGTTCTTTTTCTTCGGTTGGATATTCAAAGACAAGCTCGTCATGCACCTGCATAATCATGCGGGCTGAAAAACCGTCTTTTTCGAGGGCCGAGGCGGCCCGTATCATGGCAAGTTTGATAAGATCGGCCGCCGATCCCTGTATGGGCGTGTTCACCGCCGTCCGTTCGGCGAACTGGCGAACCTGGACAACCGAGCTGTTGATCTCCGGAATGGACCGCCGTCGTTTCATGATAGTAGTCACAAA
>DSBH01000117.1 GCA_011056825.1 Deltaproteobacteria bacterium
GTGACCGGGATTGGAAAGCCGGACCCGGACGCCGAAGGTGCCGCTCGCCGCGTCGATCACTTCGTCCACAATCACCACCGTTCCCTGGTGTGAACCGCCCAGGGGTTCTTCGGGCCGTACTTCCGCTTTCATTCCTTTTTCAATGGAACCGTAATACTCCACGGGAACAACCACTTCCACGTTGAGGGGATCGATACGGGCGATTCTCATAATCGATCCTTCACCTATGTATTCACCGGGACCAAGGTGGCGCTCCACGACGATCCCCTGGACGGGGCTTGCGATGGTTCGCAGTTCAAGCCGTTCGAGGGCCTCCCGAAGCTGGAGTTCCATAATCAGTATTTCCGTTTCCATCTCGTCCTTTTCATGAATGGAAATCAACTGCTTCTCATAGAGTTCCTGGTTCCGAAGAACCCGGCGCTTTCCAAAGTCGAGCCGGGCCCGGGCAAGTTCCACCTGGGCTGCCTCCACGCCCGATTTGAGAACAGCCAATGTCTGACCTTGTCGAATCCGATCGCCCCGTTCAACGGAAACCCGCTCGATGATGCCAGGAACCTGGCTGCTCAACTCAATCACATCGCTGGGCTCGACAAGTCCCCGGTGGAAAAGACCGCCCTCCTCGGCGGACCAGGCTGCCCCGCCTGTCAGAATGGTCAGGACAAGGGCGAACCCGATTATCATAGTAGCTTTTTTCATGTATCTATTCGCTCCTTCCAGAAAAGGATAATGTATCGCTTCGCTCTTCGTCATACCGAAGCAGTCGCTTTCGAACACCGGCGTGCACCCGTTCCACCCGGCGCTGGGCTGCTCGCATGGCCTCTCTGCCCAGAGGCTTCCAGAGAGCCGAACCACCTTTACTCAACCACAGAACGGTCCCGCCGGCAAACCCGCGGTAACCCTCCCGTATAAGTGGGTCTTCCAGTGATATGAAAACTTCGCAGGTTCCGGGATCACCCTGCCGTCCGCACCGTCCCGCCAGTTGACGGTCAATGCGACCCGCCTCGTGCCGCTCTGTCATGACCACGTGCAACCCGCCCCGTTCCGCCAGGTTCGGGGCCAAAATGATATCGGTTCCCCTGCCGGCCATGTTGGTGGCGATGGTTACACGACCCGGCTCTCCGGCTTGCGCGACAATGTTTGCTTCCTCCCTGTCCTGCTTGGCGTTGAGAACCTGGTGGGGAATCCCCCGGGCTTCAAGCAGACGGCTTACGTGCTCCGAGGCGGCCACGGTCCTGGTTCCCAAAAGCACCGGCACATCCTGTCGGTGCAACTGTGCAACACGCTCGGCGACACGGTCATATTTCTCGTCGAGCGTGCGGAATACTTCGTCGGGGACAATTCTTCTTTTCAGCGGTCGATTGGTCGGCACGGGTACTACGGGCAGACCGTAGGTGGACCAGAGCTCACGGCGAACCTCCCGGGCGGTTCCGGTCATGCCGGACAGCTTCATGTAGCGCCTGAAAAAACGCTGGTAACTGATACGGGCCACCGTTTCACGCTGCCCCGTCACCTCGCATCCTTCCTTTATCTCGATAAGCTGGTGCAGCCCCCCTTCCCAGGAACGATCGGGCATAACCCGGCCGGTGAACTCATCGATAATCTGAATCTTTCCCTCCTGGACCAGGTAGTGTTCGTCCCGGCGGTACAGGTACAGGGCTGTCAGGGCTTTACGGATCAGCTCCTCCCGCCGGATGGGACTCTGCCAGACCGTTCCCATGGGTTCCGTTAACGTCTTGATTTCTTCACGGCCCCGGTCGGTCACCAGAACCGCTCTCAGACCCTGATCCGCCTCATAGTGGATTGTATAGTGTTCCTTCTCAACAAGATTCTTCGCCAGATCAAGAGCCTGCCTCATTGACCGCTCTTCATCGACTGACGACTCGGTCCGGGAAATGATAAGGGGGGTCCGGGCCTCGTCAACAAGGACACTGTCGGCTTCGTCCACAATAGCGAAGTGCAGTCCCCGAAGCAACAGCCGTTCCGACCTGCCGTCCCGTCGGGCGAGGTGTTCCGCGTGAAGTTCCAGTTCACCGGCACTGTCGCCCAGGGTAATGCGATCCCTGAGGTAGTCGAAAACCACTTCCTTGTTGGTACAATAGGTAATATCGCAGGAATAGGCAGCGCGGCGCTGGGGAGGTGTTTTGTCGTGAATCACGCATCCCACGGTCAGACCGAAAAAGCGGTACAGGTTTCCCATGAGTCCCGCATCACGGTCGGTAAGGTAATCGTTGACGGTAATCACGTGAACCGGAATGCCGGCAAGAGCGGCCGTTGCGGCGGGAAGTGTTGCCACCAGAGTCTTTCCTTCGCCCGTTTCCATTTCCGCCAGCAATCCCTTCAGGATGGCATAGCCTCCCATGAGCTGGCAGTCGAAGTGCCGCATTCCCATGATCCTGGACGAGGCCTCCCTGATAAGTGCAAAAGCCTCTCCCACCAGGGGAATCGTAAATCCCTCCATCCGGAGCCGCTGACGGAGCGGTTCGCTGCGGCGGCGCAGATCTTCGTCGGAGAGCCTCTCCAGGCCGAGGGCCGACCGATCCACGTAAGGGACTATTTTTTTCAACCGAACCGTTCGACCGCTCCAGGGTCGTACTCCGTACCCGACGATTTCCCAGGCCACACGGTCAAGGAAGGTTCTCCGCCCCTCCTTCCGCTCCGGACGGGCGAAATGATCGGCCCTGGGCCAGTTGGCAACTTTTCCGAACATGTCTATCTTTCAGTGGCCGGCCTTCATGCCGCCGCCTCTAAATATTGAACGTTTTCATAAACACCCGTCGGACAGTTCGATACCACTGCGAGGCCAGTGTTTCAGCCTCGTGCTCGAATCGCAGGTATACCCGCGACCCGAGACGGTCCTCGATCTGCTTCTCCAGGGCGACTTCGAAATAAAACAATGGCTCAAAGGAACGGCGTGACTCGCTTTCCCGTGGATCCAGGGCGAAGGAACCGCCCCCTTCCAGGGCAAAGGCAAGGCTCGGTAAATCCGTCGAAGCTGCTGGCACTTCCCGAACCAGCCGTGCCTGAACCACCTCAAAGACCCGATCGGCGGGACGGGCCGACACGGCATGGAGGGAATGTCGAATTCTGCCCACCTGGGCCTGCGTAACGGGAACGAGAACAGAGACGGCGCTGTAATCCACGACGTACCCCAGGGCGTCTCCCCGGCGGACGAAGCGACCGGGGAGATCCCCGGCCTGGGGGAGAAGAAAACGGCCATCGGCGGGACTGCTCACCACCAGGGAGTCACGTCGCTCCCGGGCACGTTCCAGTTCACCTTCAATCAGGGCAATTTCCTCTCGAAGAATCCGCTCTTCCGTCCGATCGGCAACGACGGCCGCAAGGTAACGGGACTGGTATTCCCGCAACCGTGCCTCCAGCACTCTCACGTTGCTTTCCATATCGGGATTTTCCAGAACCAACAGAGTCTGTCCCCGCGTAACCCGTTCGCCGGGACGGGCCAGGATTTCGACAACAGTCCCCTCCGTTCCGACCCTCACCTGCGATTGCTCGCCGGGCCAGAAAACCCCCTGGGCCAGCGTCGTGGAAGGAACACGCACGACGAAAATCAGAACAATGGCCAGCCCGGCAACCGCCGCCGCCCAGGCGGCGATGCGAACCCTCCGCTTATACAGTTCGGAGTCGGAAACTACCGCCTTGATAACTCTGAAAAAGGGCATCACAATGAGACCGACCAATGCCCAGAGGGCTATAAGAACTCCCATAAAAAAGAACTTGCCCGCCACGAACAGGGCAATACGGACGCTGATGAACATCCGGTAGGCAAAGGAGGCAAGTCCGTACACAACAAGCCACACCGCTTCACGGCGATCGGTCAGGGTAAAGCGGGCCTCGTCGTTCCTGATGAGGTACCGCGAGGCAAGGTAACCGATGTATCGGTTCGACCGGGCGCCCAGGTTGGGAATTTCGAGATAATCGGCCAGCACATAGTAGGCGTCAAAGCGAAGAAGGGGATTACCGTTAAAGAAAATGGTGGAAACACCGGCAACAAGGATGACGTTAAAGGCCAGGGATCGCAGTGCGCCAGGATCAAGGTTGACCCAGAGGATCATCGCCAGGGAAGCGATGAACATCTCTGCGGCAATGCCGATGAAACCGACGAGCATCCTTCGTTTCTTGTCCTTGAACGCCGATGCCGTCGAGGCGTCCAGGTAGGGAACGGGCACAAACACGAGAAACATGATGCCCATTTCGTGGACTTCACCGCCCCAGTGCTTCACTGCCCAGGCGTGGGCGAATTCATGAATGGTTTTGACCACGGGATAGATGAACCAGAGCAGAACGAGATTTTCCAGGGCCAGTACGCGATCGGCCAGGTTCATGGTCAGTTCGCTCCAGTGCATGAAAGCCAGTACCACCGCCGTCATCACCACGGCCAGCCAGGCAAGTGCCACCGGAATGCTGAAAAAAGGCGCCGCAAGGTTCCTGGTTCGTTCCAGGAAACGGTCGGGGTCAAAGAGCGGGATCCGAATTGCCACGGGAGAACGAACCCGGCCCCAGAATTTTTTCTTTCGATCCTTTCGGCTACGATGCTGAATGTTGCCGATGTCGGGAGCTATGTCCGACTGGAGCACATCGGCCTGGTTCAGCTTTGAAAGCAGGGTAATCACCTCTTCCTGGGTGGGCATATCGTCACCCAGGTGCAGACAGGCGGCCTCCCATATTTCCTGGAGGGTTCGCGTTCCGTCCATGAGACCGATCAGATAGTAGGCCTCTTCCGTAAAGCGGTGAAACCGTGCCGATGAATGATCCTGAAGAACATACCAGACTTGGCCCCTGAAGGTGTGACGATGAATTTCCGCATGACTCCGAAGAAAGGGTTTGAGTCCCGCTACGCGGTACCAGGAGCTGCTGTAGAGGTTTTTTTCAGACATGACCGATGACCTCTTATGGCCACCAGGACCAGAGCTTGAGACGGAACCACTCAAAAACAGGCCGCGTCCAGATAGCGACGAAGAGTCGTTGGTCAACGGCTATTTTTCCCACCCCTTCCATGCCCGGCCGAAGGGCGGGCGAACCCTGTTCCAGGGCGGCCTCGACACGAAAATAATTGCTTCCCTCCGCCGCCGTTGTAAGGGGGGTAATTTTCTCCACGGTAAACTCGTATTTCTCTGAGGGAAGCGCCGACAGAACCA
>DSBH01000163.1 GCA_011056825.1 Deltaproteobacteria bacterium
CTTCCTGACGCCGCTGCAACCCCCTGATGCCCTGGAGGCGGCACCCGGATTCGAACCGGGGAATAACGGTTTTGCAGACCGCTGCCTTAGCCCCTTGGCTATGCCGCCCGTTTGACGGGTTTATGAATAAAAATGGAGCGGGCGATGGGATTTGAACCCACGACGTCCACCTTGGCAAGGTGGCACTCTACCACTGAGTTACGCCCGCTCAGTGGATGCTACTCATATTAGAATACGCATCTTCTGTCAACGAAAAACTTCCTATCACGTTTGTCCCCGCTTATCAACGGAAGGTCTCGCGGTGAAATTTCACGGCGTACTCGCCGCCTGACCAGACCGTCAGAACCAGTGCCACGTATATGAGCACTGTTCCCACCTGGTGGGCGTTGAGCCCCAGGAAGGAATAGTGAATGAGCAACGCCGAAACCGCGATAACCTGGCACAGCGTTTTCTTTTTCGCGAGGCCGCTGGCCTCGATTATCCGCCCTTCGGTCGACGCGAAGCTCCGTATGCCGTCCACGAGAACATCCCGGGCAATGATGATCGCCACGACCCAGGCCGGAATCCGTCCGATGGGAATCAGCAGGATCATTGCCGTGCTGACGACCAGCTTGTCGGCGATGGGGTCCAGTAGCTTCCCCATTTTCGTCACTATGTTGTATCTCCGGGCGATGTACCCGTCGAGAAGGTCCGTGAGGGCGGCAAGAATAAACAGGACGGCGATGACGAGGCTGAGCGTCTTCCCCGGGTCAAGCAAGAGCAGGAAGAAAACCGGAATGACTCCCAGCCTTACTATTGTTATGGTGTTGGGAAGATTCACTATCTCGCGCTTCCCGGCTGATATGGGAAGGAGATCGAATTTTCTTTTCAGATAGTCAATCATCGGCGCCCCCGGCTTCCCTACTTTTTCGGCACCTTCTTCCAGTCGTCCAGGAAGCGCTGAACCCCCACGTCGGTCAGGGGATGGCGCGCCATCTGCTGAAGCACCTTGAAGGGCATGGTGATAACATCCGCTCCGAGCATGGCCGCGTCAAGGACATGCAGCGGGTGGCGGACGCTGGCCACGATTACCTCACACTCGTAAGCGTAATTCTCTATTATGGTGAGAATCTGCTCCACCAGTTCCATGCCGTCGTGTGAAACGTCGTCAAGCCGGCCGATGAACGGGCTCACGTAAGCGGCGCCCGCCTTTGCCGCCAGGAGCGCCTGGAGCGGGGAAAAAATCAGGGTCTGGTTCACGGCAATGCCTTCGTCGGCAAGTATTTTGGTTGCCTTCAGCCCTTCCATCGTCATGGGTACCTTCACGACCACGTTGTCGGCCCGGGCCGCCAGCTTCCTGCCTTCTTCAACCATACCGTCGACGTCTTCGCTCACCACCTCGAGGCTGACCGGACCGTCAACAAGGGCGAGAACCTCTTTCACTACCGACTCGAAGTCCTTCTTTTCCCTGGCAATCAGGCTGGGGTTGGTCGTTACGCCGTCCACCATTCCCATGCCGATTCCTTCCCTGATTTCATCGATATTTCCCGTGTCGAGAAAAAATTTCATCTCCCTCTCCTTTACTCCTTTCTATCGTCGTACCGTTGTCTCTTTCGCTTTTCCACGGCCTCCCGGTAGCGGTCACGGCATTCTTCACTGCAGAAATATAATGTTTCGCCCCCGATTGTCGCTTTCACGGCAGAGCTCACAGGCACATAGGTACCGCACTGGGGATCCCGAACCAGGTCTTCCCCGGCAATTTCGCCGCGGGATCCTGAAAAGTCGCGGGAATTCTCCGAGGGCAGTCTCAAGATGTACTTTCCCACGCGATACGCCAGATAAAAAATAACCAGGGCAATGGCGAGCCGAACGATCACAACGCCTGTCCCCGCTCCAGAATCCTCCGTCCACCGTCCTTGTCGCGTGACCCCGTCCCGATTGCCGGCGGTTCACCGATTTTCTCCACCGTCTTGTCGTCGTCGAGGCGGTCCAGCAGCCCTCGAATGGTTACTCCGAAGCGGCTGTGAAGAACCCAGGGCGCGATTTCGTTCAACGGCTCCAGAACAAACCGCCTCATGTGCAGTTCCGGATGGGGAATAATCGGGTCGCTGTCGGAAACCAGCTGGCCGTATAACAGGATATCAAGGTCAATGACACGCGGGCCCCATTTAACGCCGCTGCGTCGGCCCATATCGAGCTCGAGCCGCTGCAACGCGCTCAGCAGCATGCCGGGATCGATCGCTGTTCTTATTTCGGCAGCGGCGTTCACAAACCAGGGTTGATCGGAAACGCCCACCGGTTCCGCCAGGTATTGAGAGGAACACCGAAGCAGGCTCACGCCCGGCAGGGCGGCGATACGCTCCAGCGCGGTCAGACAATTGCGCCGGGGTTCGTCCAGGTTGGAACCGATTCCCACGTATGCAACAACACTCTCTTGCTCGGCGCCCATCGATCAAAAAATCCCCGCTTTACATTTTGTCTTTCAGCCCCAGGACATCCTGCATATCGTATAAACCCCTGGGCTGGTTCACGATCCAACGGGCCGCCCTGAGCGCACCCCGGGCGAAATTGTCGCGGTTATGGGCGCGGTGCGTGAATTCTAGTCGCTCACCCATGCCGCCGAAGATGACCGTGTGTTCTCCTACGATATCACCGGCCCGGATGGTCTGAATGCCGATTTCCTGCTTCGCCCTGGCGCCGATCATACCTTTCCGTTCGTACACGCCCACCTCGTTGATGTCACGTTTCAGAGCATCAGCGATGACGCCGGCCATCTTCACCGCCGTACCGCTCGGGGCGTCCTTCTTCTGGTTGTGATGGGCCTCGATGATTTCAACATCGTAATCGTCACCGAGAACGGCGGCCACCGATTCTATGACCCGCAGCATAACGTTCACTCCCACACTCATGTTCGGCGCGAAAACACAGCGGGTCTGCGAAGCGAGCTTGACCACCTCTTCCATTTCCTCAGCCGTCAGCCCCGTTGTCCCGATGACGATGGCCTTTTTATTTTTCACAGCCGTTTCGATATTCTTCACCGCCGCGTCGTGATGAGTAAAATCGATAACCACGTCCCCCTGCCCGATATAGTCTTCCAGGCTGTCCGCGATTTGAATTCCTCGTGTTTTCAGGGCGAGGGCTTCCCCTATATCGGTCCCCACGAGAGGATGCCCGGGTGTTTCTATGGCGCCCGCCAGTTCGAGGTCATCCGCGGCGTCGACGAGTGAGCAGATTCGGCCTCCCATTTTTCCTCCCGCGCCCAGAACAATTATTTTGATCACTGCTTTTTCCTCCTCCGGGGACAGGCCGACCGCGCAGCTCCCCGGTTAGTCATCATATCAGCCCGTAGCTGGTCATGACCTTTTTGAGTTTTTCATAATTTTCATCGGACGGTGGACACATGGGCAACCGGTATTCGTATTCGATTTTTCCCATCAGGGCGAGCGCGGCCTTCAGGGGAATGGGATTTGTTTCGTAAAACAGCGCTTTCATGAGGGGCCACATCTTGTAGTGCAGTCTGCGAGCCTCGGCGAGATCCCCCGCTTCGAAAGCATCCACCAGGGCTGCCATGTCGGCGGGAATCACGTTGGAAGCAACCGAGATAACACCCCGTCCGCCAATGGCCAGGATCGGCAGAAGGGTAAAATCGTCGCCCGAGAGAACTGAAAAATCATCGCCGCAGAGATTGATGATGGAGCTGATCTGTTTCAGGTCGCCCGTTGCTTCCTTGACCCCCACGATGTTGTCGATAACGGAGAGTCTTGCCAGGGTTTCGGGAAGAACATTGCTTCCCGTCCGGCTGGGAACATTGTAGATGATAATGGGGATCGGCACTTCTTCGGCTACTGCCTTGAAATGGCGATAAATTCCTTCCTGGGTTGGTCGGTTGTAATAGGGAGACAACATGAGAACGCCGTCGGCCCCCGCTTCGTAGGCGTGCTTTGTGAGCCGGATCGCTTCCGCCGTGTTGTTCGACCCCGATCCGGCTATAACGGGTATCCTCTTCCCGACGGCATCAATGACGATTTCCACGACCCGATGATGCTCATCATGGGAAAGCGTGGCTGACTCTCCCGTGGTGCCGCAGGGAATGATTCCGTCGGTTCCGTTTTCTATCTGGAACTCAACCAGCCGTCTCAAGCTTTCTTCGTCAACGGCCCCGTTTTTGAAGGGCGTTACGCTAGCCGTCATGGATCCCTTGAACATATCTGCCTCCTCGCATTCTTACCTGTAGAGTTTTTCCTGTTTGATCACCTGTTGCCGTCGTGGCGGAGCAGAAACCCGGGAAGGGTTTCACCCCGCACCAGGTCTTCAAAACCTTCACGCTTCCTGATGACCGCCGCCTGATTTCCGCTGACAAGGACTTCCGCCGCGCGGGGCCTCGAGTTGTAATTCGACGACATGGTAAATCCGTACGCCCCCGCGCTCATAACGGCAATCAGATCTCCCCGTTCGAAACGGGGCATCTCCCTATCTTTTACAAGAAAATCGCCTGATTCGCAAATGGGACCGACGATATCCGCCACGGCGGTTCCACCGTCATTTTCCCGTACCGGCAACACCCGGTGATATGAATCGTAGAGGCTCGGCCGAATGAGATCGTTCATGCCGGCATCCACGATGGTAAATCTTTTGTTGTCGCGTTCCTTCGTGAACAGCACCCGCGTTACCAGGATACCGGCGTTCCCGGCAATGACTCTGCCGGGTTCAAGAATGACAGTGCACTCCAGACCTCGCACCTCTTCCACAATGGCGCGGGCGTAATCGTCCGGGTGAGGAGGTTCCTCGCGATCATAGGTTATTCCCAGGCCGCCCCCGATGTCGAAATAACGAATGTTAATTCCTTCAGCGCGGACCAGCTCTATCATGCTCTTCATCCGGTTCAGCGCGTCGAGAAAAGGCATCAGTTCGACTATCTGGGAACCGATATGGCAGTCAACCCCGACGATCTCGATATGCTCGAACTCAGCGGCCCGCCGATATTCCGCGACGGACTTTTCCATATCGATGCCGAATTTATTTTCCTTCAGGCCCGTCGATATGTGGGGATGAGTCCGGGGA
>DSBH01000035.1 GCA_011056825.1 Deltaproteobacteria bacterium
CTCCTGGAACGCGTGAAAAACAGCGACCTGGTCCATGTTTTCACCGGCGCCTCCATCAAGAGCCTTGACGGATTCATCGGTAATTACAAGACCGTCGTGGAAGCGGGCGGGCAGGAACATGCCTTCGAGCATGGCGCGGTAATTATCGCCACCGGCGCTTATGAAAACGATACTGACGAATACCTGCGGGGCAAGCACGACGCCGTGGTGACGCAACGCGAACTGGAACAGTTCATTCACGACGGCAATCCGAAAGCCATGGACGCCAGGAGCGTGGTCATGATCCAGTGCGTGGGGTCGCGCTGCGAGGAACGCCCTTACTGCAGCCGTTACTGCTGCAGCGAGGCTATCAAGAACGCCCTGAAGTTGAAGGAAGCCGATCCCGACAAGGATATCACCATCCTTTATCGTGATATACGGACATACGGTCTGAAAGAAGACTATTACAAGAAGGCGCGCGAAGCCAACGTCAAATTCATCCGCTACGAGGAAGACCTGAAGCCTGAAGTGACGGCCGACGGCGACGGGCTTCGCATATCGCTCTTCGATTATATTCTCAACGAAAAGGTGGAACTGCACGCCGACCTGCTGACATTGAGCGTGGGAGTAGTTCCCAACCCGGATAACGAGAAGATCGGTCAGCTGCTCAAAGTTTCCACCAACCAGGACAATTTCTTCCTCGAGGCGCATGTCAAACTCCGCCCGGTGGATTTCGCCACCGATGGCGTGTTTGTCTGCGGCATGGCCCACTCGCCGAAGATGAGCGATGAATCGGTCACCCAGGCGAGCGCCGCCGTATCGCGGGCCCTTACGATTCTTACAAAGGATTATATAGAAGCGGAAGGTAAAACGGCCTACGTCAATAAAGAGCGGTGCATGGGCTGCGGTCTCTGTGAACTGAACTGCCCCTTCGGTGCCATTGAGGTGAACAAGGTCGAGCGGTACGCCGAGGTGAATTCCGTTCTGTGCAAAGGATGCGGTGTCTGCACGGCCTCCTGCAGGATGAACGCCGTCGACCTGTATGGTTTCAATAACGAGGAAATTCTGGCCCAGATCGGCGCCCTGTAACCGATCCTGGCGCCGACAAGGTAGAGGATGCCATGACTGAAAATAAAGCAAACGAGAACTGGGAACCCAAAATCGTCGCCTTTGTGTGCAACTGGTGCACCTACGCGGGCGCCGACCTGGCGGGGATCAGCAGGATACAGTATCCGCCGAACGTGCGGCTCATCCGGCTGCCCTGTTCCGGACGGGTCAACCCTTTTTATGTTGTCAAGGCCCTGCAGGAAGGAGCGGACGGCGTGCTTGTTTCAGGCTGCCATCCCGGCGAGTGCCATTACCTGACGGGCAACCTCTCGGCGCGAAGAAAATTCGCCATACTGAAAAGGTTTCTCTCCTACATCGGCATCGAGGCCGATCGGACAATGTTCACTTGGGTATCGGCGTCGGAGGGGGAAAAATTCGCCAACGTCATAAAAGGAGTGACCGAACGGGTGAAAGCCCTGGGACCGGCGACGAAGATGATAAAAACCCTCTAGGCGACATGCCTGTAATTCTCAAACAACAGGAGCGAGGAATCGGAAACTGTGGAAAATATCGAAAAACAAGTAAGGGAAGAAGCCAGAAAGCTGCTTTCTGAGAAGAAGGTGGACGCTCTGGTCGGGTACGAGCAGGGAACGCTTCCCTATCAGGCAGCGCCCTGCATCATAACGGAACCCGAGGAGGCCGACAGGCTGGTGTGGAACCCCTTCTGCTCCGTTAACCTGGCCAAGTATGTTCACGACCTCATTTTCCAGCACCGGCAGTCGCAGACGCGGACCAAGCCGGAAGACAGGACGAAAAAAGTCGTGGGCATCGTCGCCCGTGGCTGCACTACCCGTTCGATCGTCATCCATCTTCAGGAACGACAGTACGAGCGGGATGAAGTGGTCATTATCGGCGTACCCTGCACAGGATACATCGCGAAAAGAAAGCTTTTCCGCGCGCTTGACGGGGCGGAGCCCCTTTCCTGCGTTGTCGAGGGAGACACGTTAAAGGTCGAGTCAGCGGCGGGTTCGAAGTCGATCCCGATCAAAGAAATCCTTTCCGACAGCTGTCTCACCTGCCGGTACAACAACCCCGTCATTTCCGATATAAACGTGGGCGAGCCGGCTCCTCCCATGAATCCCGACGGGGAATACGACGATGTGGATGCCTTTGAAAACCTTCCCACCGACGAGAGATGGGCCTATTTCACAAAGGAAATGGACAAGTGCATTCGCTGTTATGCCTGCCGCAACACCTGCCCTTCGTGCTACTGCAAGGTCTGTTTTGTGGAACAGAGTCAGCCCAGATGGGTAGGTGTCAGTGTCGACGAGTCCGACACGCAGGTCTTTCAGATCATGCGCATTTTCCACCAGGCCGGTCGGTGCGTCGACTGCGGTTCCTGCGTCGAGGTCTGTCCCATGGGCGTTGACCTGAGAAAATTCCTGAAAAAACTCGACAAGGACGGCTTCGATCTTTTTGAACACCGGGCGGGAGAATCCCTTGAGGACCCGCCGCCCCTGGGAGCGTTCTCAACCTACGACAAGGAAGATTTCATCTTCGAACCTTAAATGGAATCAAGGGAGCAGCTATGGCTACGTTCTTAGAAGAGGTCAACGAAAAAATAAACGGCGTTCCCATTCAGGCCTGTTACCATTGCCGGAAATGTACCGCCGGGTGTCCCGTCGCTTTTGCCATGGAACACAACCCCAACAAGATCATCAAGATGATTCAGATGGGCATGCGTGAGGAGGTTCTCAACAGTTCCACCATCTGGCTCTGCGCGTCCTGCGAGACCTGTGTCACCCGTTGTCCCAACAATGTGGACATCGCCCGCATGATGGACGTTCTGCGGGAAATCGCCATCGAGTCGAAGGTCCCGGCGAAAGAAAAGAAAATACTGAAATTTCACGAGGCCTTCCTGTCCAACATCAAGTCGGGAGGACGCATCAACGAGCCCATGATGATTGTCAATTACAAGCTCAGATCGGGAGATTATTTCTCCGACATGGCCATGGGCATGAGTATGTTCATGAAGGGAAAAATAAAGCTTATTTCTCCCCGGACGAAGGACATGAAATCGGTGCGGGCTATATTCAAGTCAACCGGCGCGTAAAGGGTCGGCGCCGTCGTTCCGCATCGGCGTTTGCTATTCTTTGAAGGAGGCGTTACTTGAAAGTTTCATATTATCCGGGATGTTCGCTTCATGCTACGGGAAAGGAATATGACCTTTCCATAAAGACCGTCAGTTCGGCACTCGATATCGATCTGCGGGAAGTCGAGGACTGGTCCTGTTGCGGCGCCTCGTCGGCCCACATGACGAACTTTAAATTGTCCGTGGCTCTTCCGGCCAGAAGTCTGATCGCCGCTGAGAAAGATCCGGGAGATGTCATGGTCCCCTGTGCCGCCTGTTTCAACCGTTTGAAAACGGCCCAGTACCATCTCAGGCGCGACGAATCCCTGAAAAAGGAAATCGAGGAGGTCGTGGGCGGTACGTTCCACGACACTGTCGAGATACGACATCCTCTTGACATTTTTTACAACGACATCGGTACCGACACAATGAGCGCCAAAGTGCGGAAAAAGCTCGCGGGCCTGAAGCCTGTTTCGTATTACGGGTGTCTCCTGCTGAGACCGCCGGAGATCTGTCAGCTCGACAACTATGAAAATCCCGTCATCATGGACAATCTGCTGAACTCCACGGGCGCCGAGTCGATGCCTTGGTCATACAAGACTGATTGTTGCGGCGGCAGCCTGACCCTGGGAAAAACGGACGTGGTGGTCCGCCTGGTGGACAAACTGATGACCATGGCCCGGGAAGCGGGAGCGAACTGCCTGGTGACAGCCTGTCCCGTCTGCTTCGCCAATCTCGATATGCGGGCCAGCGAGAATGTCCGGCTGCCTACCTTTTATTTCACCGAAATTCTAGCGCTGGCACTGGGTCTCGAGGGACCGGAATCGTGGTTCAGGATTCATAACACGGACCCTCGTCCGCTGCTGAAATCACTCAACCTGTTATAACGATGAAGGACAAACAAGAATAATATCCCCACACGGGGAAATAACGAGAAAAACAACCAGTTGCATAAGGGAAAATATGGAAACGAGACTGATAAAGAAAGAGCTCCTGCCCGGCTTGATCAAGGGATTGGCGGACGACAACCTCGTGTACGCGCCGGTTCAGGAAGAGGACGATGTCTTTTTCAGAGTGCTTGAAAAGGATATGGAACCCCTGGCGGAGTTCGGCAACACGAAGAATGCCCCGAAAAATTTCTTCTTTCCCCAGGCGGAAACCATGATGCGATTCATGAAAAAGGAGCGTGGTGCAGAACTTGAGGGAACCCCCGGCGACGCGCCGGAGGCGGTTTTGTTCGGCGTTCGGCCCTGCGATGCCAGGAGCTTCGTCCTTCTTGACTTTGTCTTCAACGATCCGAAGTATCGCGATCCTTACTACATGGAAAGGCGGGAAAAAACAACGATCGTTTCTCTCGCCTGTGTTCACCCTCCCTACAGCACCTGTTTCTGCACCTCCATGGGCGGCCATCCATTCTCCTCTGAAGGCGCGGATGTGCTTCTCGTCGACGTGGGCAACGACTGGCTGGCCGAGTGCGTAACCGAAAAGGGAGAAAAACTGATTGAAAAGCTGGGCGACCTGCCCCGGGCTGACGACGAGGTTCTGGCGCGCAAAGAAGAAATGGCGGAGCAGGCCGCCTCGGAAATCACCACGAAAGTCCCCGGTAAAGAAATCAAGCCGTGGCTGGACGAAAATTTTGATCATCCGTTCTGGGACACTGTCCACGTTGGTTGTCTCGCCTGCGGTACCTGCACGTACCTCTGTCCCACCTGCCACTGTTTCGACATTACCGACGAAACGAAGGACAGTGAAGGCAGGCGGGTCCGAAGCTGGGATTCCTGCATGTACTGGCTTTTCACGCGTGAAACATCGGGACACAACCCCCGGCCCTCGCAGAAGGAA
>DSBH01000048.1 GCA_011056825.1 Deltaproteobacteria bacterium
GTTTTTGAGATCGGCAAATATCAGGGACGTTCACAGATAACGGTTCTCGCAAGGCTGAACGGCTATCCGGTTGGAGTACTCGCGAGCGATCCACGTTTCATGGCGGGGGCGTTCGACTGGTCTGTAGCGGAAAAATTTCAGCGCTTCATAGACATGTGCGACACCTTTCATTTGCCGATAGTCAACCTGGTGGATCAGCCCGGCTTCTTCATCGGTCGCAAGGCGGAAGAATACGGAACCATTCGAAAGGGAGTGCGTGCCAGCATGGCGGTCATTCAGGCCACGGTTCCGTGGGCGACCGTCTATGTAAGGAGGTGCTTCGGAGTGGCTGGAGGCGCACAGTCCGATTTCAGCTCTCTCAACTGGCGTTACGCGTGGCCGTCAGCCTATTGGGGGAACATACCCGTTGAGGGTGGCGTTTACGCCGCACACCGTGCCGAGATAGAAAGTTCCGAAGATCCCATGAAACGTCATGACGAACTTCAGGAATATTACCGGGGGTTCGCTTCGCCCTTCAGAACGGCGGAACACTTCTGCATCGAAGACATTATAGATCCCCGGGACACGCGGCCGTTGTTGTGCGACTGGGTTGAAACCGTTTTCCCGACTGAAAAAACCCGACTGGGGGTAAAGACGCGGGGCATAAGGTGTTAATGCTCCCTTACAAGGAGGTGCGTTTATGAAATTCGAAGAACTTCTCGAAGAACTTGCCCTGAAGAAAGAAAAGGCGCGTCAGCAGGGGGGGGCGGAAAAGGTAAAACGGCACCACGAACGCGGCAGTCTTACCGCGCGGGAGCGGGTGGCGAAAATTCTGGATGACGGTTCCTTCATGGAACTCGGTCTCCTGGCGACCTCGGATATGCCGGGAATGGCGGAAAAAACCCCGGCCGACGGAGTCGTTCTCGGATTCGGAACCATAAATAACCGGCGCGTGGGCGTGGTTGCCAATGACTTCACAGTCCTCGCTTCCTCCAACGCGAGAATCAACCTGAAAAAAAGCATTCAGTTCAAGACGCTGGTAAACAAGAACAAAGTTCCTCTCGTCTGGTTCGGGGAAGCCGGCGGCGCCCGTATGCCCGACGTGCAGGGGTCGAGAGGGATTTGTTCCATAAGCGGCGGAGGCACCGACACCCTGAAGGTGGAATATGGACATATCAGGGTTCATCCGTTCGTCATGGCCGCCATGGGGGAGTGCTACGGGATCCCTGATTTCCAGGCCTGCCTTGCCGATTTCGTCGTGCAGGTCAAGGGGAGCGCCATTTCGATTTCCGGTCCGCGCGCCCTTTCGAAGGCCATCGGTCAGTCATTTTCCGGAGAGGAGCTCGGCGGCTGGGAGATCCACGACAAGATCACGGGCATGTCCGACCGGATCGCTGAAGACGAAGAGGAGTGTTTCGCGATCATCAAGGAATTTCTTGATTATCTTCCTTCCAACAATACGGAGTTGCCCCCGGTTCGTCCGGTTCCCGAAGGTTCCGGTGAGAATATGCCGAATATTCTTGATTTTCTTCCGGAGAAACGCACCCGTACCTATGATATGCACAAGATTCTCGAATGTATTGTGGACGGCGGGAAACTGTTCGAGCTAAAACCGAATTTCGGTAAGATGCTCATCACGAGTTTCTGCAGGGTGAACGGCGAAACTCTTGGAATTATCGCCAGCAATCCCGCACATAACATGGGCGCCATGAACACGGACGGCCTGGAGAAGCTTACCAGCTTTCTCTGTCTGTGTGATTCCTTCAATATCCCCCTGGTGTTTTTCCACGACACCCCCGGTCACTGGGTGGGAAAAGAGGCTGAAGAAAAGAGGGTCGGTGCGAAGGTTATGAACGCCCTGCAGGCGCTGTACCAGGTGACTGTTCCGAAGATAGCGATCATAATACGGAAATCGTACGGGCAAGCCGCGGCAAACATGTGCGGGCCCGGTTCCGGTCCCGACTATTTCGTGGCATGGCCGACGGCCGAGATCGGTTTCATGGATCCCACGATAGCCGCGGATGTGGTGTTCGGCAAGTTGCCGGAAGAAGAGAGACAAAAAATGACGGATCTCATGGTGAGTGACTGTTCACCGTACCCTGTGGCGCAGGAATTTTATGTGCAGGATATTATTGATCCGCGTGAAACCAGGAAGTATCTGGTTGATGTTTTGAAAATTATACGCGATTCCGCCGACAAGGGAATGGGACAGCATCTTCTGGCCGGCTGGCCCAACAAGTTCTGACGAACGCGGGATTTCCCGGGCTGATCGGAGGTCCGAGAATATGTGTTCGTGAGGCGGCATGAAAGGTCTCATCCGGCCCGGCTTTGCATTAAACGCCGGGCCGGCTCGTTTCGGGGAAGACAGGATCGCCAACACGGTGTGCCGGGTGAACGGAAAGGTCATGCATGGTCCCGGTTCAGGCTTTTTCCGGGGTGTCTTCCCGGAAGACGGGGAACAATGATTCAGGAGTGCCGCACGAGTGTATCACCGATATTGAGGGCCTGATAATGAACAATCTTGAACATTTATTGAAACCTGTCACTGTTCGTTCACTCGAGATACCGAACAGGGTGGTAATGCCCCCGATGGGAACGTGCCTTGGCAACACAGACGGCACGGTAAGCGACGCGAATCTCGCTTATTTGAAAAGAAGGGCACAGGGGGGCGCTGGCCTTATTATTTCCGAGATCATTTCAGTCCACCCCGACGGCCACGAAAGTCCAACGTCTTTGGCGGGTTACGATGAACGCTTCCTCCCGGGTTTGGCCAAAATGGCGGAAACAGTGCACACGTACGGGCATAAAACAGCCATGCAGATCCATCACGCGGGACGGGAGAGCTTGTACCAGCTGGAACGGGGCGCCGCGATGGCGCCGTCGCCAGTGGCAAGTTATGTGTTCGGCAAAAAACCGCGTGAGATGTCAAAGTCCGACATTCAGGAAGTCATAGCGTCATTCGGGGCGGCGGCCGACAGGGCTGTCAGGGCCGGTTTCGATGCCGTCGAGATTCACGGCGCTCACGGGTACCTGCTCACGCAGTTTCTGTCCGATCATTCCAACCGTCGCACCGACGAATACGGCGGCGATTTCCGCAACAGGGCGCGTTTTATTCTGGAAGTCATCGAGGAGGTGCGCATGCGCGTGGGAAACGCCGTCCCCGTCATGCTGCGCGTTTCAGTAGAAGAATCGATTCAAAACGGGTATTCGGCGGAAGACATGCAGGGCATAGTTCCTGATTTTGTCGCGGCCGGTGTCGACGTCATTCACGCCTCGTTCGGGACTCACGGCAGCCCCGCCGGCATTACCATAGCGCCGGCGGAATACGAGCCGGGGTTCAATGCCGTCCTGGCACGTAAAATCAAGAGCATTGTCGATGTTCCGGTTATCGCCGTCGGACGCTTCACCGATCCATTTCTCGCGAACGATGTTATAGCAAGGGGCGATGCAGACATGGTGGCCTTCGGCCGCCAGCATCTGGCGGATCCCGATTTTTTAAAAAATGCAGTCGAGGGTCACCCGGAGCGGACGACTGTATGCCTCGCCTGCAACCAGGGATGTATTGAGCGGCTGATGTTCGAGGGGAAACGCATTCGATGCGCGATTAATCCGGAAACGGGCCAGGAGCTTGTATGCCCGGCAAAAAAAGTTCGCGACAGGCGCAGCGTGTGGGTGATCGGTGCCGGACCTGCCGGGCTGACGGCAGCGTACGAGGCGGCCCGCCTGGGACACAGGGTGACTCTGTTTGAAAAAGAAAACGCCGTGGGCGGGCAGATCAGATATGCTTCACGCGCTCCGTACAAATCAGGGTATGAGGAGTGGATTCGCGCCTTGGCGGAAAAGGCGGAACGGGCGGGTGTTGCTGTGCGGCTTGATACGAATGTAACGGAAGACATGATAGTGTCGAGTGGCGGCAGTGTCGACGCAGTCATTATCGCCACGGGCGGCGTAAAAATAATTCCCGGTATCGACGGAATCGACATGCCGCACGTATGCGATGCGTGGAAGATATTGAGCGGGGAAATTGCTCCGCGGAACAACAGCTTCATCATAGGTGGCGGGCTGGTCGGCATGGAAACCGCTGATTTCATGCGGTCCGGGGGAATAAAAAATGTCGTCGTTATTGAGCAGTTGCCCGTCAGCCCCGTGCCGACCTATACGTCACATGGATACATGCTTCACGGAAGACTGAAAAAGGCGGGATATAAAATATTGTTGAACACGGAAGTGAAAGCGATAAAAACCGATGCTGTTCTCTTCGTTGAAGAGGGCCGTCGGCTCCGCGATGAGCCTGCTTCCCAGGTCATAATCGCGGCCGGTCTCAAGTCGTCCGATACACTGAAAACCTTTATGGATGAGAACAATATAACCAGTTTCGTCGTCGGCGACGCGAAGGAACCGCGAAGAATTATTGAAGCTACTGAAGAAGGCGCCCGGGCTGCCTGGAATATCCCGTAACCTGGGATAAAGAGAGTATTTTCCCACGCTGTTTTCCAGGGATAATACGTTACCGTTCCGGATCATATGAAACAGGCTGATTTTTCGGGCGGTCAACACGCAACGGGAGTCGAGAGTGCTTCCGCCGCCTTCGGATCAACAATGAAAACGCCCTTCAATGCTTTTCTCTGTTTACAGACTATTTCTTGATCATCCCTGACCGCACGTGATAAAGACGAAATACGACGGTGGGTTATCCGAATCATTGAAGAAAGGTTTCCCAGATCAGATCGCCCGCGGAACTGGAGTCGGGTCAGCAATGGCGAGTCGCAGCAAGAAAGAGTCGAAACTGTTCACGCCGACGGAAGCTATCCTTGAGAGCATTTCCGACGGCGTTTTTACGGTAGACCGGGAATGGAATGTTACATCATTCAACCGGGCCGCCGAAGAAATAACCGGCGTGTCACGGGATGAAGCCATCGGTCGGCGTTGTTCGGAAGTATTTCGATCAAGCATGTGCGGGGATGATTGCGCCCTCAGGGAAACGATGAGGACGGGCAGGCCCGTCATCGGGAAA
>DSBH01000278.1 GCA_011056825.1 Deltaproteobacteria bacterium
CGTGGATGTATCGGAGGTCAAGGGATACCGGACGTCGGCAGTCGAATACGAGATCGGCTATCTTTTGGAATTCATCTTTGAAGAGGATGTGAAGCCGCAGGAAAAGGCGGCGGTAATAAAAACGGTCCAGGAGTTTTTCGGAGCGTTCCGGCGCCCGTCGTCTTCCCTTGATCCCGTTTCATGAGATAGACGGAGCGGCCGCCGGCCTGTTTTTTTCTTACAGGTTTTCCAGCCCGATACTTATCGTTATCCGCTCGGATGCCAGCATCGAAGCCTTGGTTTCCGCGAGCCAGGACTGAAAAAACTGTTCTTTTTTCGCATTCAGCAGAGCGGCCGTGACGGTGTCTTTCTGCTCTTCCCAGTCCTTTTCGTCGATCGGTTCAAGTTCTTCCAGCGCAATTAGGTAAAATTTTCCGTCCACAAAGAAGACGTCGTCGGCCAGCGGGTTTTTCTCGGACAGCGTATAAAGTGCTTCGGCGAGTTCGCCGGAATATCCGATTTCAGGGATTTCGTCACCCGGAACGAAAAAATCCGTTGTTCCGACGTTCAGGTTCTTTTCTTTTTCCGCCAGTGCCTCAATGGTTGTTTCGCCGCTTCGAAGTTGCTCGAGCGTGTCGTCCGCTTTCTTGCTTGCCATCTTGAGCGATTCCTGAAAGCGCCAGCTTTCTTCGACAGTTACCCTCGTTTCGTCCAGCTCCGGCAGGCGTTCCGGCCGCTCTTCGGCAAGTACAAAGAGATAATGCGCCCGGTCATCGGAAAGGACGGGGGTCATTTCTTCCACGGCGAGGTCGAAGGCCCATTGATCCAGATTTTCAACCGCCGCCAGTTCCTCCGGCAGGTTGTCCCGGGAGAAAAGGTCTGTTTCGTCGATGACGAGGTCATGCTCACTGGCGAATTCCTCGAAATTCTCGTGTTGATAGATAAAATCATGGGCCGTTTTCGCCTCCCGGTATGCTTCGTCAAGCGCCCTGGTTTCGGCGATCCTCGCCACGATGCGGTCGCGAACCTCGGTAATGGGTAAAAAGGTATCGGGTTCATCATCCTCGCCTGGTTTTTTAAAGTCGTCGCGGTTATCGTAATAAAAGTTTTCGATCATGTCATCCGTGACGGATGACGGATCTTCGTAGCTTGAAGCGGGAAACCTGATGTAGCGGAGCTTCACCTGCCGGGGAATTCGAAACTGCTCGGCGTTTTCCTGCAGGTACTCGCGAAGCTCTTCGTCGGAAGGAGACGGCTCATCCGCGAAATCGAGCGGGTCGATACCAACGTAGGCGATCTTCAAGGCCTGGTTCTGAACACGGTAAAAGTCATAGGTCTCAAACTCGGCCACCTTGACCGATTCCTTGATAAGGCGTTCGAGTTTTTCAATTTTCAACGCTTTTCGCTGCTGGGCCTCAAAATCTTCCGGTGTTATTCCCTGGAATCGCAGAGCCCGCTCGTAGATGTCGGGATCGAACACGCCGTTTCGCTGGAAATGCGGCTGTGAAAAAATAGCCTGCTGCACTTCGCCGTCGCTCACGTCCAGGTTCAGTTCATCGGCCTTGGCAAGAATGACCGCCCGGTCGATCAGGGCATCATAAACCCGCTGTTTCAGGTTGAGCATTCCGAGGACTTCGTCAGACAGGCTCATGCCATAACGTTGCCGGTAGAGATCCATCAGCTGCCTGTATTCTCGGAGATATTCGCTGCGCGTGATCTTTATTCCGTCGACGGACGCGATTTTCTCCGTTTCCTTCCCGCCCCGCATCGATCCAAAGTAAAAGATAAAGACAAGAATGATGATGCCGAGGATGGCTTTCATCAACCAGTTTCTGGCATGTTTTCGCATCAAGGCCAGCATAATTTAGTGAATAACCCCCGATTGTCAGGATTGATGTCTTCATGAGGAACCGCGGAAAGAAACACCGTCGAACAGCGAAAGCCGTCCGGTTTCCTTCATAAAGCCTGCCGTTCCTGATAGTACAGTACCCTTGAAAAAGCAATAGTTTTTTCATTGATCGGGTTCTGTAAATGCTGTATAGGAAAACATTTAGAACACGTCCCTGAGGAGGATCTACATTTGATATTCGATTACATACTGGGTGTTTTTTCTAATGACCTGGCGATCGACCTGGGAACGGCGAACACCCTGGTCAGTGTTAAGGGGCGGGGGGTCGTGCTGAGCGAACCTTCCGTAGTGGCTGTTCATCGGGACCTTCGGGGGGTCAAGAAGGTGCTTGCCGTGGGCGAGGAAGCAAAAAAAATGCTGGGAAGAACGCCCGGCAATATCGTTGCCATACGACCCATGAGAGACGGCGTCATCGCCGATTTCGAAATTACTGAAGCAATGCTTCATCATTTTATCCTTCGCGTGCATAACCGTAAAAAACTGGTAAGGCCCCGAATCATCATATCAATTCCTTCAGGCATTACACCGGTGGAACGGCGGGCCGTAAAGGAAACAGCCGAATCGGCGGGCGCCCGGGAAGTCTACCTGATTGAAGAACCCATGGCGGCCGCGATCGGGGCGGGGCTTCCCATCACGGAAGCAGTGGGATCAATGGTGGTCGACATCGGTGGCGGCACTACCGAGGTTGCCGTCATTTCGCTTGCGGGTATAGTCTATTCGAAATCGGTCAGGGTTGCCGGCGACCGGATGGATGAAGCGATTGTGCAATACATGAAGCGAAAGTACAGTCTGCTTATCGGCGAGCGGTCGGGGGAAATGATCAAGACGGCCATCGGCTGCGCCTACGCTGACGAAGAGATGAGAACGGTGGACGTCAAGGGGAGAGACCTCATATCGGGAATACCCAAAATCATAGAAATTAATTCTGAAGAGATCAGGGAAGCCATATCGGAGCCGGTGGGAATGATCGTCGACGCGGTTCGAAACGCTCTTGAAAACGCGCCGCCTGAACTGGCCGGCGATATCGTGGACAGGGGTATCGTGCTGACCGGCGGCGGGGCGCTTCTGAGGAATCTCGACATGCTGCTGAAAGAAGAAACAGGCCTGCCGATCTCGATAACCGACGATCCCCTCTCCACAGTCGCCAGGGGCGCCGGTATCGCCCTGGACGAAATCGATCTGCTCCGGGAAGTTTCCATCCAGCTGTAATGGATGCCTCGGCTTTTCCTGCCCGGTTTCACCGTTGTTAGGGGTAATGCCGGGCGGTGCAGAGGCCGGGATCGCCCGGAACGGGAACCCGCAAACGGTGTTTCCCGTACCCGGTCGTTAATCGAAATAATGAAGTGAAACCAGTGAGGCGCCTCCGTCGTGCCCGGCTGCGGGGAATAATGATGCCGGTTGCGTCACGATCCGGTACAGAATGACCTTTCTCAAAAAACACCAGACACCCGTTTTTCTTTTTGTCATCGCGGCAGTACTCGCGACGTTCGTTTTTTTCTCCATGCCCCGAGAGAAGGACGAGACAGGTTTCCTGCGGCAGGTGACCCTTGAAACGGCGTCGCCGTTTCAGCGCGTGTTCGCCGCGGTTTTCGAGGGTCTCCGGAACACCTGGGAACGCTATCTTTTTCTGGTGGGGCTGGAAGAGGAAAACAGAATGCTGCGACGGCGTGTTTCTCTGCTTGAGGCTGAGCTGAGTCGAAGCGACGAAATACGCATTGAGCATAATCGGCTGCTGTCACTTCTCGGCTTGAAGAAAGAGGTTTCCTTTTCCACGGTGACCGCTCGCGTCATATCACGGGACCGAACGTCCCTTTTCAGATCATTCGTAATCGACAGGGGGAGCCGACACGGTGTGTCGATCGGGTCTCCCGTTCTTTCAGCCGAAGGTGCCGTGGGAAAAGTGATGGATGTGTCGTGGAACGCGGCAAAGGTTTTACTGATTAACGATTTTAACTGCCGTATCGACGCCTATGTCCGGGAGACAAGGGCGCGGGGTATTCTTCAGGGTCGGCGTGAAGGCGATTGCACCTTGAAATATGTGCCCCGTAGCGAATCGGTACGTGAGGGTGATACGGTCGTGACGTCGGGGCTGGCCGGTGGTTTTCCGAAGGGAATGCGGCTGGGAACCGTCATTCAGGTTGCCAGAGGACCAAACGAGCTTTTTCAGAATGTGCGGGTCAGGCCGACGGCGAACATAGGAAAGGTCGAAGAAGTACTGGTGATCGTGACGGAAACGAGAAGCTCCGGTAAGGACGATCTTCAATGATGTATTATCTGCTGTTGCCGCCGGCGGCACTGGTATGCGTCGTTTTACAGACCACCCTCGTTGACATGTTGTCGTGGGGTACGGTGAGACTTGAGGTCTCGCTCGTCCTGGTGCTCTACGCGGGCTTTCACCTGGGAATCGTGCGCGCCGCTGCGTTGGTCGTCGTGTTCGGGTTTATCATGGATACCTTGACCGGTACAGTTCCCTATTTTTATACGCTTTTCTACATCCTGGTATTTTTAGCGGCCAGGGCGGTTTCGTTCAGGGTTTACGGTGAGGGGGCCCTCGTGATTATGTCGGCCGCGTTTCTTTGCGTGCTCGGCCAGGCGGCGGTTATCGTCGTTTTGTCCCGCTGGATCGCCGGCGTGCCCCTGTCTTTTGACGGGATGGAAGTGACCGTTTACAATTCGGTTCTACTCGCGCTCACCACACCGCTGTTTTTCGCCTTGTTTAGAAAGATCGAGGTCGCGGCGC
The DNA here is from genome assembly GCA_011056825.1 of Deltaproteobacteria bacterium. GTDB lineage: Bacteria > Desulfobacterota > Syntrophia > Syntrophales > UBA2210 > MLS-D. Next base: position 4,629 of record DSBH01000278.1, read on the forward strand.
ATGGCAAATCATCACTGTAAACTCAACAAACAGGAACCTTCTGATTTTCGAAACCGTTTCGTGGTCGCCGGGTGTATCGTTTTTTTTGCGTTTTTCCTGCTTGTCGGCCGGGTCTGGTATCTGCAGGTTCTTAAAGGTGGAGAACTGCGTGAACGCTCGGAGAACAATCGTATCCGCGTCCAGGAAATAAAACCGCTCAGAGGGTTGGTCCTTGACGCACAGAGGAATGTGCTCGTCGACAACGATGCTTCTTTCGATATAGCGCTGATTCCTGAAGAGGCGGGATCGGTCGATGGCGTGATTGCTTCGCTGAGGAATCTCTATGAAGAACGTAACATCGTCTATGCC
>DSBH01000169.1 GCA_011056825.1 Deltaproteobacteria bacterium
GTCGCAAAGCCCGTCGGGATTCTGTGTTTACGTGGGACTGGATTGTGAACCGGCGGAAATGGGAATCGATGCGTCCACGACGTTCATTCTTCCCGACGAAGACATCTCGGGGGAACAGTTTAAAAGGATGAAGGTTCTGGATACGGAAAACGACATGGTGGCCTTCAGTTGTTACGACGTGGCCGACCCGGAATTTTCTCCTCCGGGCGCCTGCCAGGCGGTCCTTGTAACATTGAAATACGGCGAACCGTGGATGCGCGTTCCCCCTGCTCAGTACGCACGTGAAAAATACCGTTGCGCCGACGCCATGATACGTCAAGTAGAAAAGGTCTATCCGGATTTCAGGGGCCACATGGAAGAGGTTGAAGTGGCCACGCCGCTGACATTCATGCGTTATCTGGGTACACCCGGGGGTTCCATCTACGGTTTCGAACAATACATGAAGGATTCGCTGTTTTTTGAACAGCCGCGTGTTTCCCCTGTAAAGGGTCTCTTTATGGCGGGGGGGTGGGTCGCCAATTGTGGATTCGAACCAACGCTTATGTCGGGTAAATCAGCCGCCGGCGCCATTCTCCGCATGGAAGGATAAGCATGCACAGGTGGGCGAAGAAGGAGGAGGCATGAAAGAGGGATTGATTCAGCAATTTGAAGGATACGGCGAGGTGGCCCGCGATATTGAGGTCTGCCGGAAGTACGGAATCGACTATACGCTCGAGAAGGGTTCAGTTGAAAAATTCATCAACCGACTGCACCCCGGGCGCATGACGTTGCGGGTGGCGGATATCATCGAGGAAACACCCTTGGACGGCACGCTCAGGCTTGTCCCGGAAGACGGTTATCTGCCGCCGTTTCAGGCGGGGCAGTATATCACTGTTTCCCTCGAGACGGGAAACATCAGGACCAGTCGGCCCTACAGTATCGCGTCACCGCCGAACCAGACCGGTTATTACGATATTACGGTGCGTCGCGTAAAGGACGGGCTTGTTTCACATCATCTCCTTGACGGGGTCAAACGGGGGGATGTTCTGATCTGCTCCGGACCTGCCGGTAATTTTTATCACAACCCGCTTATTCATGATCGGTCCATGGTATGCATCGCCGGCGGAAGCGGTATAACGCCTTTCATGAGCATGATTCAGGAAATCGTTGATTGCGGTCTCGACCGCGAAGTCTTTCTTTTTTACGGAAGCCGGACTCTGGAAGAAGTCATTTTCTTCAGCAGGCTGGAAGCAATCGCCGGGCGTTTCCCCAACATCCATTTTCACCCGGTGATTGAAGCTCCTCCCGAAGAATATGAAGGTCTCAAGGGACTTGTCGAGGGGCGTTTCATACGGGACGTCGTGGGGGATCCGGCGGGCAAAACCTTTTTTATATGCGGGCCCCAGGGCATGTACGACTTCTGTGTCCCCGAAATCGAAAATCTGGGCATTCCACGAAAAAAAATTCGTACCGAGGCCTATGCTCCCGCGGCCCCCGTTTCAAACCAGCCCGGATGGCCCGAAAACATTAGTCCCGATGACCGGTTCGAAATACGGATTAAAGACGGAAAGGTTTTTTCGGCGCGTGCCGGAGAACCCCTGCTCATGTCACTGGAAAAGGAGGGGATATTCGTTCCCTCGGAGTGTCGGTCCGGTCAGTGCAGCCGCTGCCGCGTGAAAATTATTTCGGGAAAGGTTTTTCAGCCGACGGGTACGCCGGTACGAAGATCGGACCGCCGTTATGGTTACGTCCACTCGTGTGTTTCCTATCCGCTGGAGGACCTTGAAATTCTGATCTGACAGGTGGACCACCGGCTGCGCGAACAGCCGGGTGCCCGCAAATGAAAATTAAAAAAATAAAGGAGGAAAATCATGACGACTGAAGAAAAGGTACAGCAATTTATCCGCGAACATAACCTGGATCCGGCCCTGGTCGAGCGAATCAAGATGTTTATCGGATACACGGATGAAGACATTCTCAAGACCACGCCCCGTCAGCACAAATCCTGGAAGGCCCAGGATATACTGAACGAGTGGTTCCTGGTCGCCGAAGTAGTCGAATCGAATAACTGCGGCGCGCGCAATAATGTGGGCGACAGGTACGTGATTCGAAGCGCGACATCGCTTGTGCCGGAAGAGTGCACCGTCCGTTTTCTGTGCACCGCGGCGATCGCCCCCATATCCGCCCTGGGCATGGTGCTTTATGAAAGACTGGCGGAAGGTGTTGATCCGAGAGATTTTGCGTTCAATGAATATGTGTACTGCACGGACACGGGCGTCGAACATGGGGGATACGGAAGAATCCTCATGCAGTGCCGGTTCGAGCACATATCAGAATTCAAGTCCATGAAAGGCGGCCAGGCGTACTGGACGAAAAACAAGAAGTAGCGACGGTTGGAATGACCGTTTCGGATTGCTGGTGAAAAAACGGGAATAGCCGGTGGAAACATGACGACCCGCCAAACATTCGGGCGTAAGTATCAGGCGCCGTGTGCGGATTGTTTTTTCGACTGATCGGCGTGTCGGATACAGGCGGGGACCGGCACCGGATAATTCAAAGTGTCGGTGGATGTTTTTACGTGCAAGGGTAAATCATGAGTGACTATGATGTGATCGTTGTCGGGGCAGGTAACGGCGGATTGGGAGCAGCCGTTACCCTTTCCCGCAAGGGCTTGAAAACGTTGTTGCTCGAACGTCACACCGTTCCCGGCGGGTCGGCGACCACGTTCTGCCGGGGACGCTTTGAGTTCGAAGTCGCCCTTCATCAGCTGAGCGGAATCGGCACGCCCGATAACCGGGGCCCGCTGTGGAACAGTCTGAAAAAGCTCGATGTCCTTGATGATCTTGAATTCATCGAAATGAAGGATCTGAACCGGATAGTCATTCCCGGCGTACTGGATATTACATTGAGTACGGACCTTTCTTCAGTAATGGAAGAACTGGGGGAACGATTTCCGCGCGAAAAGGATGCTGTCTCACGGTTTTTTAAATTAGTCTACAGTTATGCTTTTGAATTGTACTCGTATTTCACGAATCCCGCCGCCGGCGCCGATGCGGTTCCGCTGGTGAAACGATACGCATTCAAAACGGCCCAGCAGGTTCTTGACGAGTTTTTCGAGGATCCCGTTCTCAAGGCGGTGTTCGGCGCCTATTGGGGCTTCCTGGGACTGACCCCCAATCGCCTGCCCTTTTCGTACCTGGCCATTCTGTTTTTCTCGTTTATCGAGATGAAGCCCTGTCACATCATGGGCGGTTCGCAGGCGCTTTCCAACGCCCTGGTCAACAAGTTCATCAGCCACGGAGGAACGGTTCGTTTCAATTGCGCGGTAAACCGTATACTGGTGAAAAACGGATCGGTCGCGGGAGTCGAAACCGGGGAAGGAGACGAGATAACCGCCCGGTACGTCGTTTCGAACGCTTCGAAGGTTTCCACCTATGTCGAGCTTCTCGACCGCGAGCACGTTCCTGACGAATTTCTTAAAGAAATGAGCATAAAAACACCCAGTCCTTCAGGCTTCTGTGTCTATCTGGGCCTGGATTGTGAACCGGAGGAAATCGGCATAACGGCGGCGACAAATACCGTCATGAACAGTGCGGACCTGTCCGATAATCAATACAACAGAATGCGTGCCCTGGATTTTGACGCGGACACAGACATGGCGGGATTCAGTTGCTACGACGTTGCTGATTCTCGTTTTTCTTCCGAGGGCGCCTGCCAGGTGTCGCTGCTTACGTTGAAATACGCCGACCCGTGGCTTCGCCTGCCGCCCACGCGGTATTACGCCGAGAAATACCGCTGCGCCGACGCCATGCTGACGCTTATGGAGAAGGTTTGTCCCGGCGTGAGAGATCATATCGAAGAGGTGGAGGTCGCAACCCCTCTGACATTTATGCGCTACCTGGCGACGCCGTACGGGTCCGTTTACGGGTTTAACCAGTACGCGAAAGATTCTCTTTTCATGGAACATTCGCGGGAAACGCCGGTGGAAGGACTTGTTCTCGCCGGCGGTTGGATCACGGATTGCGGGTTCGAGACGACCATCAAGTCGGGGATATCGGCAGCCGGGACGATAATGCGGTCTCTGGGTGCGGAGAGATGAAATCAAACGCGGATTGTCAGGAACGACCGGCCTGAAGCGCGGCGAGTGAACGATTCTAAATTTTTCTGAATAAAAAGGAGGGATGAGCAGTGGAAAAAATTGTGCCGGACCGTAAATCACACCTGATGAAAATGAGCAGGGAAGAGATTATCGATTATATCGGCGTGTTGAGCCGCAATTTCTGGACTGTTCAGAATAACTGGATGGCGAATGTAACCATGAAATATGGAAGCGAGGAGGCGGCGGTATTCGACGAATTACTGTGGGCTAAATGGCCGGCCGTTGAAGCGTACAGGTTTAAAAAATTGTTCAATCTTGGGGATACTCTTGCAGATGTGGCAACAGTGATGACCCTTTCCCTGGGCGCCGAGGAGGGACCGACAGCCGCGTACTTCATGTCCGACGACAGGATAGAGTTCAGAGTTTATGATTGCCCCATGCAGCGGCAGAGATTGTCTCACGGCTGGCCCGAGTTGAACTGCAAGCCGGCGTTCACGGCCATGTGGAAGGCGGTCGCGGGCGTTATCAACCCGGAGATCAAGATTGAATCGGTTTATGCCCCGCTGGATCCCCATCCGGACGACAACTGGTGCGGCGCCGCGCTGACATTGAAAAAATGACGTCTCCGGCGGGTATTCGACAATGAATGGCTTGCGCGCCGGGATGCCCGGCCGGGATTTCCGGATGGATTGATTATGAGGATAACGAGGTAAAGGAGGCATACGTGATCGATGACTGGTTTTGACACGGATTTTGCCCTGACCATCGCGGTTGGCGGTTTGGGCGTGGTGTTTCTCATACTGATTGTGTTGTCGTTCGCCATCGGCATCACGCGAAGATTCTCTGAGTGGA
>DSBH01000199.1 GCA_011056825.1 Deltaproteobacteria bacterium
GATCGCTTATCGCCACGGCGGCAACATATACTTCGATCCTCTGAAATATCCACGCTTCGGGTCGCTCTACGGCCTGGACATGGGCAGGTGGCCGAAGAAACGGCGGCGGTTTCACCGGGACACCTATTCAGGCGACCGGTGGAACCTGGGGGACTTTATTCTCTGGCACGGATGCATCGATAGTGATGACGACATCTGCCGCGATACGCCTCTCGGCAGGGGACGGCCGTCCTGGAATATTCAGGACGCGAGCGTCATCTCGGCGTACACCGACAGAACGCTTTCCGTTTACTGCGGCGGCGTGGACAATCTGATCCGCCATCACGACTATACCATGGCCGTTATGGAATCAATCCGGTCTAGGCCCATGTCGCGGTTCTGGCTCCACGGAGAACATCTGCTCGTGCACGGGAAAAAGATGTCCAAGAGCCGGGGAAATATTCTGTACATCGACAATCTGCTCGAACAGGGATACCGCGCGGCCGAAGTGCGGTTCTTCCTGATGTACGGCCATTACCGTGACCGGCTTGACTATTCCGAAGCTTCCATGAAAGAAGCGGCAGAAAGACTGCGAAGCTTGAGAACCATCGCCGAAATCCTGGCGCGCAAGGCGCAGGGTCCGCCTCGGGGGGGCATCGGCCGGGAGGTAAAGGGCATTTTTATGAATGCCATGGATAACGATTTGCGTTTGAAGGATGCGCTGGACGGTATCGACGCCGCCCTGCCGCGGGAACGGGTCGAAGGCTTGTCGCCCCGGGAGGCCGCTTCAGCTCTGGCCGCCCTGAGGCGCGTCGATTACGTAGTACAGGCGTTATTCGATTGAGGCTTCGCCGGGTTACTCCGTCAGGCCACAGTTTCCGCGCATCCCGCCAGGTGCGACGTTTCGTTGAATGACACGACTTTACCACGGCCATCTTCAACGTCAACGAAGGTCACGGAAGCGGGAGAGACGTGGGCTTCCCGGATGCGGTTCAGGTTTATGCCATTGATCTTGCAGAGAATAGTCATGATCGTGAAATTATGCGACACGAAAAGAACGGTTCCCGCCGAGGCGGGCAGGGATTCCACCGCGCTCCAGGCGCGCCGCTGAAGATTTGCCAGTGATTCGCCGTTGGGCATGGTTACCGAGGCGGGATCACGTGCCCATTGTTTGAGAAAGTCGGCGTGACTCGCCAGAAGATCAGAAAAACTCCGTCCCTCGAAATCGCCCTGGTCGAGTTCCATAAGATTGTCGTCGATGATTACGGGCAGCCGGTGAAACCGGTTGACGGCGTTTGCCGTCTGGATCGCCCGTTTCAGCGGACTCGAGACGATCGTATCGATGGGCAGTACGCGCAGCGATTCGGCAAGCCGCTCCACCTGTGTCAGGCCCAGGGTGTTGAGCGGAATATCGCTTGTTCCCTGCACGCGTTTTTCATGGTTCCACTGCGTCTGGCCGTGGCGCACCAGCATCAATTTCACGACGGCGAACCTCCCTCGTTTTTCCGTTCGGACCGGTCATTTCCTTCTACCGTTTTCACCTGCTGTTTGCAAGACAGGGAAAAACCTCCTTTGCCCCGCGTCGGCAAAAGATGCTATACTGAAAATCAAAGGAAGCTCCCAGCTCCGCCGTGCGCCGGCGGCGGCAGGGTCCCGGCAGTATAACAGCTTTAACAAGGAGGATACACCATGCAGGCCCTGTTTACGTTGACGTCATCGGAATCGAAACGGCTCATCGCCAAGGGCGTAGCCGCAATGCCCGAGATCCAGGAAACCATGAGCGAGGGCTATTTGCTCGTGGGACGGGGATCAACCAACGGGTACATCGTCGAGGAATTACTGGAACGATCCATAGAAAAGGAACGGTACGTGGCCGGGCAGGTCATACGGGGCGTACTCTGCGCCCTGGGACAGGGCGATCGCCTGCAGCCGATCACCTTCCACAAGGGCGAAGTCCTGGAAGCGGAACCCGCAACGCTGCTGGACAGACTGGGACGGGGCGATATGTTGCTCAAGGGCGCCAGCGCCATCGACCACACGGGGAACATAGGCGTCGTCATGGCCAGTCCTCAGGGAGGCACCATGGGAGATTTTTACCTGCCCTTCAAGGCGCGGGGCGGGACGATCCTGTATCCCGTTGGCCTCGAAAAGATGATTCCATCCGTGGAAGATGCCTCCCGCATGGGAGGATTGTTCACTGTGGAACGCAGCATCGGGGCGCGCGTGGGCATGGTTTGTGTCGCTGACGGCCTGGCTTATACGGAACTGGACGCCCTTGAAGATCTGTTCGGCGTCGAAGCGGTGCATTTCGCCTCCGGAGGGTACGGCGGCGCCGAGGGCTCCGTCACCATTGCCGTGGAGGGCGACGACGAGGATGTAAACGAATGTCTCGATTTCATCGAGGAAAAGGTCAAAGGTGAGCCGCCGCTCAAGGGCCTGAAGTCACCCTGCAAGACCTGCCCGCTGTTGTGCAGTTTCCAGGGCAAGGATGAAAAAGACCTGCCTTTATATCTGAGGGGAGAGTAACATTCCCGGGCGCGCGGCGACATGAGCCCGACGGAGCAGGGGCTCTATCTGGAGATCTTTTCCGGCCCAGAGTTCGTTGAGCCAGGCCTGGAACCGCTCACGGTACTCGGCGTCGTTGAAGTAATCCCCGATAATCCGGGTGTCGACGGGGCGGATCTGGACGCGGACCATGATCCGCTTCATCCGTCCCGTGAGAAAATGCCAGAAACTCCGCGAACCGTCCGGATAAACAATAGTGACGTCGAGAATGTGATGCAGCCGTTCGCCCATGGCCTGCAGGACGTAGGCGGTGCCCCCCGCCTTCGGCCGAAGCAGGTGTCCGTAAGGTGATGACTGCCGCCGGTGTTTTTCCGGCGTGAATCGGGTGCCTTCGACGAAATTCATGATGGTCACGGGCATAGTCTTGAACTTCTCGCAGGCACGGCGGGTGGTTTCGAGATCCCGCCCCTTCAGGTGCGGATGTTTTTTCAGGAACGCTTCCGAATAACGCTTCATGAAGGGGAAATCCAGTGCCCACCATGCCAGTCCCAGGACGGGCACCCATATCAGTTCCTTTTTCAGAAAAAACTTCATGAAGGGAATCCGGCGGTTGAATATTTTCTGAAGTACCAGGATGTCCGCCCATGACTGGTGGTTGGACATGACCAGGTACCATCCGTCGCGTTTGAGATTCTCCGTGCCGTCAACGTCCCAGTGAATATTGTTGACGAGGCGGCTGTTGGCGTTGTTGCAGGAAATCCAGCATTCAGCGATAACCGTGAGCACCCGGGTGCAAGCGGTTCGCCACGGCGCGAGAGGAACCAGGAATTTCAGCAGGGCGACGACTAAGAGAAGCGAGGCCCAGAAAAAGGTGTTCAGCATATAGAGTGCAAACGACATGACGCCGCGCAGGGGAGCGGGAAGAAAACGGAATATCACGGTTACGGCTGACCTCCGGTTATATTTTTAGAATTCCGCCGTTACTCTTGACGTCTGTCGGCGCGTGCGGCGGTATGTTCATGTAAAACCATTATTATATGGGGGAAATGAATGTCCGTCAACAATAAACGGACGAAATGTTCACATCACGCGTTACTGACAATTCTTCATTTATGTGTTGACAAGCACCTCTCGGCTCATAATAACCCACCTTACTCAGTGGATTACTGCTGTGGCATGAACGATGTGGTAATTGGAAACGACCTGAAGCATCTTACTGTATGACGCTTCAATCCGAAAAGGCTATACCAGAAGACTTACCCACCATAAAACCCGGTTTTTCAGAATGGATTCGTTAAATACTGCGGAAGATATTTCCTTGATCAGTTCTTTGTCCATATCAATACCTTATAAATACGTAGCGAAAAAAATCAGCCGGAGCGCAGCAATCGGCTGTATTTGTTGGGTTTTATTTTTTTGTGAAGTACTTAACTTTGTTTATATTTTTAAAATCTGAATCCTGAGTCCATATAATGGCTTTAAATTCTTGTGCTGTTGCTAGAATGATGCTGTCCGCCATTGGAAGTTGATGTTCTAAGCTCAACCTTGAAGCCGCTATTGCCAGTGGTGTGCTTAGATCCACAACCTTTCCTTTTTGCATAGCAACGACCGCCTGCAATGCTTCATTCTCGCTGGACTCCCGCAGAATGACCTTAAAGACTTCGTATATTGTTATCACTGGGACAACAAGTAAAGCCGAATCACTCAGTGGGAGTAGGAAATGCTTGGCATTAGGCTCGTCGGCGAAATATGCAAGCCAGCCGGAAGAATCTACAATATTCATACCCTATCTTCCTCTCGTTTGAATTCAGTGTTGATGCCCTTGAGAAATCCACGAAGTTCTTTAATGTCGCGTTCCGGTATAAGTTCAATACGACCGGCATATTCAACAATTTGCATTTTTTGGCCGGGATGAAGATTTAATGCCTCCCTGACGGTTTTTGGTATAACAACTTGATATTTTGGTGATACGGTTACTGATTGCATGCCAATACCTCCATCGATCTATTTTGTGCTACGATATTATGATCGATATGGTTTTGTCAATGATATTCATATTCCATCGCGCTTTTATCTACCATCCCTTTTTCGATGGGAACAAACAAAAGTTCCCGTGGGTTCTTTTGAATTTGTCCCAAGCCATGACAAAATTTTGGATATTGGGTCAATTTTGCGAAGTGCTGATATTTTGCATGATAATAAGTACACATGGCCTGGTCTGCGAGAACAGTAAAGTAACGACAAATAAGGAAGGCTGGCCGCGATTCCATTTGTATTTTATCTAAGTTGCAACAATCAGAACTCCTGCTGTGTCCGAAATAAGGAACTCTCGTGTCCGGCATAAATGTTGTGAGGTCAGTTCGGAATTTATTGTTATAGTAATCTCGTATCATTTTTTTCCGATGGGTTAACAGTGTAATAGACGGAA
>DSBH01000026.1 GCA_011056825.1 Deltaproteobacteria bacterium
CCTGGGAGAAGAAATAAAGCTTTTGAAGACCCTGGATGTCCCGGTAGGTGTGATAACAAACAGCTCGCTGCTGTGGCGTGATGACGTGCGAAAAGAACTGTGCATGGCCGATTGGGTTTCGGTCAAGGTCGATTCGGTGAGGGAGGCAACCTGGCGACGGGTCAACAGGCCACACAGACGTCTCGAGATTCAACGGATTCTCGAGGGCATCACCGCTTTCGCCGAAAGCTTTACCGGGCAACTGGTCACGGAAACAATGCTCGTCGGGGGCGTCAATGACATGAGCGACGACCTGTACGAGACGGCTGAATTCCTGAAAGGGATAGGTCCGTCGACGGCCTACCTGAGTGTTCCTCTCCGCCCTCCGGCTGAAAACTGGTCCGCGGCTCCCGGTGAAGTCGAACTGACCGGCGCCTTTCGTATTCTGAGTGACGCGGTGGAACAGGTGGAGTACCTGATCGGATACGAGGGAGACGCCTTCGCGTCCAGCGGAGATGCAGAAAAGGACCTGCTGAGCATAACGGCCGTTCACCCCATGCGGGAAGAGGCGGTTGCGACACTCCTCGCACGTTCCGGGGCATCACGGGACCTCGTTGAACGGCTCGTGGCACAGGGGGACCTTGTGAAGACGGAATGGGAAGGTCATACATTTTATCTGAGAAAATTCAAAAAAGACCGCTGAACTACCCGAAAAAACGTTGAAAACCCGGGTCGGCGTGATAAGAAAACAGGTACTGATAATAGAGTGACATTCAGGCGGAAGAATGATAGAGCAGCGGTGGCGTTGTCGCCGTGTGTGTCGGGGACGGGTATAGCGGAAGACGAGTCTCAGCGCCGACTGTGGGCTTAGGGGAATCCCGGCTGAAGAAAATATCAATTACCTGTGAAACAGGACATCTATAGGAGGTTGCAGGAAACATGGAACGCACCGATCGTGAGACCTTATCCGCCGAAGCACGTGATCATGCGGAAAATCCGAGGAATTATGGGCCACTTAAACAATTTGACGGCCACGCGCGAATAAGCGGTCCGCGTGGTGAAACAATGGAGTTCTGGCTGTACGCTCCCGATGGAATCATTGAAACACTGTCCTATGCCACCAACGGCAGCGATGCCGCGCGGGCTGCGGGAAGCATGGCAACAACGATGCTCGAGGGGAAACGGATCGAGGATGCCGGCGCGTTGACCCGGCAGGATCTTCTGAAGGCCCTTGGCGATGTTCCGGCCGATGCGGATGATGATATAACGCTGGTTGTGGCGGCCGTCAGGACCGCCTGTAACAATTATCAGACAAAAGAGGCGGAGGCCGCCGAAAGTGCGGAGAACCCGAACAGGGAATCCACACCCGGTGCCGGTGGGGACGCTTCTCCTGGTGAACGGAAACAGGGTGAAAGCGATCGCGACTTTGAGGAGCGACAAAAGCTTCAATCCCGTCTCGGTCGCATTCGGCACAAGCTAGTGGTTCTTTCTGGCAAGGGCGGCGTCGGCAAAAGCACCGTCGCCGCGAACGTCGCCATCGCCCTCTCGCTGTCAGGAAAGAAAGTGGGGCTTCTCGATGTGGATATTCACGGTCCCAGTATTCCGACCATGCTCGGTCTCGAAGGTCAAATTATCAGAGGATCGGACGACGGCCTGATTCCCGTCGAAATGGGCAATCTCAACGTCATGTCAATAGGCTTCCTGTTGCAGAACCAGGACGACGCGGTTATCTGGCGAGGGCCCATGAAAATGAACGTAATCAGGCAGTTTCTTTCAGACGTAATCTGGGGTGACTTGGACTTCCTGATTGTCGATTCACCTCCCGGAACCGGGGACGAGCCACTTTCTGTCTGCCAGCTCATGGGCGAGGTTGATGGAGCGATTATCGTGACGACGCCCCAGCGGGTGGCTGCGGTGGATGTCAGGAAATCCATCACCTTCTGCCGTCATATCGGGGTGCCCGTACTCGGCGTCGTGGAAAATATGAGCGGTTTTGTCTGTCCGAAATGCGGCGAGACCACCTCCATTCTTGGTTCCGGCGGCGGCAGACGGATTGCCGAGGACATGGGCGTTCAATTTCTCGGTTCGATTCCTATTGAACCCCAAATATCCGAGGCGGCGGACCGCGGCAATGTATTCATTCAGCAATTTGCTGATTCCCAAACGGCGGAGATCATGCGTTCCATTGTTGCCCCCATCGCGGCGCTGGAAGGAGACGGAGGGCTCGTGGAATCACTTGGCGAGAAAGCGTCCGAGGTTGATCCTGCCGCCGAAACGAACGACGAGATCGTGAAAATTTCGATTCCCCTGGCGGAAGGAAAACTCGCCATGCACTTTGGTCATTGCGAACGCTTTACCATCATCGAGGTTGACACGAAGACGAAAAAAATACTCAACCGGGAGGATATTGAGTCGCCGCCCCATGAGCCGGGGCTCCTTCCCCGCTGGCTTGCCGATCGCGGCGCCACGGTGATTATTGCCGGCGGTATGGGACAAATGGCAAAGAATCTGTTTGAAGAGAGGGGCATCCACGTGATGGTGGGCGCGCCTTCCGAGACGCCGGAACATCTTGTCAACGATTATCTGGCCGGAAATTTGCGACTGGGGGACAATAGTTGTGACCATTAATTCGGGAAAGCAGCATGTTGACAAGATAGATGCGGATTCCCGGATCGATCCGCCGGGTGGTACGGTCATCACGATAGTAGTTGATAACCGGGTCGAAAACGGGCTGGTTGAGGAGCACGGCCTGTCTCTCCGAATCGAAACCGGCAACAGGGCAATTCTCTTCGATACGGGACAGGGAAAAGCGCTGCGCCCGAACGCGGAACAACTCGGCGTCGATTTGAAAAAAATTAATATGCTTGTTCTCAGCCACGGCCACTATGATCACACCGGAGGCGTCGCTGAAGTGCTCAGACTGGCCACAAAAGCAGACGTTTACTGTCACGCCGGCGTCGTTCAGCCGCGGTACTCTATCCGGGACGGGAAGGCACGGGCGATTCATATGCCCCGGAAGTCAATGTCCGCCATCGATGAGTTATCCGAAGAGCGTCTTCACTGGATCCATGAGCCGGTCATGATTTCGAACACGGTCGGCATTACGGGTCCCGTTCCGCGGGAGACGAATTTTGAAGACCGGGGAGGTCCCTTTTATCTGGATCCGGAAGGGCAGCGCGTCGATATGATAGACGACGACATGGCCCTCTGGATTCGGACCGGCGGGGGGGTGGTGGTGTGCGTTGGTTGCTGTCACGCCGGCCTGGTGAATACTCTGCGGTACGTAACCGAACTGACCGGGAAAAATGCTATTCGAGCAGTTATCGGCGGATTTCACCTGGTGAACGCTGACAGCCGGAGATTGGAAGAGACCGTGCGGGCCCTGCGGGTGATCGACCCTGAAATGATCGTGCCCTGTCATTGCACCGGTGATGAAGCGACGGGGGTTCTGCAGCGGGAGCTTGGCGGACGTGTGCATCCCGGGGTTGCGGGTATGACATTCCGCTTCTGATCAGGATCCCGGCCGGTGAAGCAGGAATGTGCGGCGGCATTGAAAATGGAAAAAGTTTGTGGCATGGTGCGCGACAAAACAGTCGAAACCGGGAACACCGCATATGGAAATCGCACCGAATCTTTACGCATTCCCGTGGTCCTCATCCACGGTAAATAATTGTAATACCTATCTCATTCGCTCAGCGGGAAAAACCATTCTCATCGACCCGGGACACGTCTCCTGTTTTCAACACGTGGTCGACGGTCTCGAGCGGGCAGGTTTGCGTCCGGACGATATAGACCTTATCATCGGCACGCACGCCCATCCCGACCACATGGAGGCCGTGAGTTTTTTCCCGGCCGGGAGTACCCGTTTCGCCCTTCACGAAGACGACTGGAATATGGTTCGCGAGCTGTTTCCTCTGCTCGGCGGCGCCGCTTCACTCGATCTCGAGCGTTTCACCCCGGATTTTTTTCTGCGGGAAGGTACGTTGCGCGCAGGAGACGTCCTTCTGGAGATTTACCACACTCCGGGTCACTCACCCGGATCGGTGACAATCCGCTGGCCCGATCGGGGCGCGCTGTTCACGGGTGACCTTGTTTTTAAGGATGGTTTGGGACGAACTGATATTCCCGGCGGGAATTCAGACAAGCTAAAAGACAGCATCCGGCGCGTTGCCCGTCTCGAAGCCGGGCTTTTGCTTCCGGGCCACGGCGACATCCTGGCCGGAACGGATGCCGTGAAAGCAAATTTCGAGCAGGTCGAGCGGACATGGTTCGCCTATCTCTAGTGAGCCGAGCGTTTCTTCGCGCACGGTAAGACGACCCGGTTCGAAACCCCATTATTACAGCACAGCTTCGATACGGGCCATCGTTTCACGCCGCAAGTCGGCCAGGCGTTCCCGGTACGCCGAATCTCTTTCCGGGTTCGGCGCCACCGCTGATCCCTCTATTCCTTCGCGGCGAAGTTCATCGCGCAGCCGCTCCACGGTCTTGTCGTCGAGAGTGCGCCGCCGTTCGCGATGGTCCGCCAGGTTTTTTTTCAGGGCGTCGTGAAGATCGGGCGCCCCACCGGACAGCAGTTCAAGAATACGATCATTGTCGCCGTCAGGATCGACGCGGTCGACCAGAATGTCCATGAAGGCCCGGCGGTTTCCTACGGCAAGCTCTTTCCGTAGGGCGTCGATTCGTTCCTGCAGCTTCGCGGCCGGAAGCAGGCCGTCCTCGTAGTGTCGCAGTAACCCGCCGAGACGTTTTTTGAACTCTTCCTGCTTATGCCGGGCCTTTTCTTCCTCTGAAAGCGACAGGTGCCGCGTCCGTTCCATGACGATATCC
>DSBH01000248.1 GCA_011056825.1 Deltaproteobacteria bacterium
AGATAAGGGTTTCAGAGATTAGTTGCTCCTATTGGCGAAAGTCGGGTTGAAGCCGGCTGTTGACCTGGTAGACACCTTCCGCTGAGAAGATAAATGCCGATGTTTTGTAGTCCGGATCGATAGTGCCGTCGTCATCGACCTTGTATTCCAGTTTCGCCAGTCCATTGAAGCGGTCGTAGCAGAGGGGCCGCCAGGCAAGACCGACCGTGGTACGCGAAGTGGTGTGAGCGCCCACAACGCCGCTTCTTTCATAAAAAAAGCGCTCCTTGGCCAGCAGTGAATAGCTCGGATTGATTTTCAGTAGAAGCCCGACTTCGCCAAGATAACTGTCACTACCGTCGCCTGAAAGTTCGTTCCTGTGCTCAAAACGTCCCGTTATCTTAAAATCATCCCGTGGGAGATATTCCAGCCCCGTGGCCAGGGCGAAAGCGTCCGGTTCGCTTTCTTTCGCCTCTCCCGAAAGGGTGCTCATATGTTCGACGGAAAGGTTTCCAGTCAGATGCTCGGCAAGGAGGAATTTGTTCCGAAGACCGATAGCCTGTTGATTCCGTGAACTTTCTGATCCGTCCACCAGCCGGTATTCATTGAAAGCGACGGTGTTTTTTATAACCTTCGATTCCACGCCCAAAAGGGTTATCAGCTCGGTTCTTTCGCTATATTTCTGATATTCCTCTCGTACATAGAGACGGTTGAGCTCGCTGATCTGATAATTAAGACCTATCCGGGATGTGTGCAGGTTTTCGTCCTTTATATTGTGTTTGTGCCCCAGAGTAAGCGACAGGTCGGGGTGAAGCTCTGTTTCAATACCAACACTCGCAGCGGTGAGTTCCTGTGGCGATTCCTCGCTCATGTCAAAGGGGCTTCTGGTCGAATCACTCGTGGCCGGTATATACTCATCGTCGGAAGTTTCTCGTGAAATCTCCGCGGTAATTTTTGTTTTTTCCATTTTGGTCTGTGCGCCCAGTGATGCATAGCTATGAGTTGAATGATTCAGTTTATCCTTTTCATCAAAGAACGTTCCCTTCAACTCGATGTGATCGGTCAGCGTATATTTTCCGTCAAATCCGAATTTTTCCGTGCCTCGCGGCGCGTCGGTGGCGGAGATATTCTGAAAATAATCATCCAGATCTTTGTAGTAGCCGGACAGTGTAAGCCGGTCTGCCGGCGATGATTCAACCTTGAAGGACCAGCCGCCTCCGGACTTTCTCACCATCGCGTTTTCGATGTCAACCAGAGCCTTTGTCTCAGCATATTCAGCCCTGACCGTCGTGTTGCCCAAGAGGTGCAGGGTGAGATCGCCGCCGAAAAGCGTATAATCACCGGCATCCTGTTCTTCCCCGATTCCTGTGGCGCCCGCTTCAAGCCAGGGCAGAACCCTGAATGCGGCCCGTCCGCCATATATGTAATAATCACTTCCGTCCGTTTCCGCTTCATAACTGATCGTTACATAGACGAGGTTGTAGTCGCTGTCCCGTATAGGAATCGGCTCTTTAAAAAGAACGGTCCCGGCGTCGTAGTCGATGCTATAATCGGCGCCCCGCATGCGCGTTTCGCGGGAAAGGACGCGGTCGGGCCGCAGCCGGTCCCTCACCTCGATGACGATCCGCTCCGACCCGGAAATGACAGGCCCGTGGGTCATATAATAATACCCCGATATGCCACGGCCCGGCAGGGCGTCCACGACCTGGATCTGATCGTTTTCGCTGCCGAATGCGCGCAGCTTGAGCCGTTTCGTGTTGAGATCGTACTTCAATCCATTGAACGACCGTTGATATGCGGCGAGCTCCGTGTCACTGAGATTGGTCTGATAATCGCCGTAAAGCAATGACGAACGGTTTTTTTCCACCTTGACGTAGAGTTTGTCCTTTGAAAGGGCCTCGTAGCCGAGCGTGCTCTCATCCCCGTACAGGGGATACTTGTCCTCGGAGTCGATGTCGCTATCGGACTGCCGGAATAGTTCATCCTCCTTGTCCTTTTCGGAGTCGAAGGATGCGGTCAGCAGATAATCCTTGTAAATGTTTCCCTTCAGGAAGAAGGCGCCCCGTGCACCACCGTAGATACCATCGTCGAACCATTTGTCATCCTTGAGGTAGCCGAAATCACCCTGCGTCGATCCATGGCCGAAGGTAATTTCTCCGATACCGACGGCAAAGAGATCTCGAAGGTAGGGAGAGAAGAATACCGTCATTCTTTCCTCCAGTATATCGGCGTAAACATGTATGTCAGCCTCTCCGGATTCGCGGGGAGCCCGAATGGTAAATCGGGCAATTCCCTTTGTGCAGGCAATCTGTACTTCCTCTTTCGAAGGATCGACATCGCCGGAAAGAATTTCTCCATGAGTGGCAATCACCGTTACCGGGGCCTCGTAGGGCACGATATGCCCTTTCCTGTCGACGATCGATGCGGTCATCTCAATCGTCGAATTGCCGTCGGCGGGCGCCTTTTCCCGGTCCGCCGATATAAGAATACGATTTGCCTCACCCACGGTTTCGACTGTAACGGAGGCAGCGCCCCGTTTGTTCCCGAATGAGTCCGTTACACTCACATTCAGTACGTTGTATGTTCCCGTATCGAGAGGAACCCCTACGAACTCGAACACAGTGGCCTTTCCCCCGGCATGGGTAACCGTCTTCCCTATTTTTTTATTGTCAACAGCGCGTCCGTTGATGGTGAGTTGAGGAGTCGATCCCAGAGGCGCCTTGATCAGCACGGGAATAGAATCGCCGGAGATGACATCGCCATCGGCGGGACTTACAAAGGCAAGTTCCTCCGACATGGCAAGAATCCGCTCCTCAAGGGGAGGTATGACATGAGGAGCGGCATCCTTGTCCGAATGCGATGTGTCCGTGACGGAATCCGCCGGTGTTTCTTCCGCTTTCACTGCCTGCTTGATCTTCGCCCCAACGCCGGAAAGGCCCGAAGCTGAAGATCTCACATCTTTTTGTGATCCGGAAATATCCATGGATCGTACCCGCAGTAAATCCCTGCCTTTCAGTGGCCGAACCGTGAAATTCGCTTTATAGAGAGCGCCGTAGCCGATCGAGATAAACTGCGACGTGCCATCTCCGGCGAATTTTCCCGACGAAGCCGTAAGCTCCATCCCTTCGGGTAGAGACGAGGTGTCAACACGCAGAATGTGCGTACCGGGCGCTACCCCGGGAATGGAGAATTTGCCATGCTGATCCGTAATGACCCGAGTGCCGTCTTCTAAGTAGAGCACCACGCCGGGAATGCCCGGTTCATCGTGGCACCGTTCAGTCTTACCGCCGCCGCCTGTAATCTCTGCACTGGTCTTGTCGTTCGTCTGAACGCCGTTTCCGTCGCTGTCAACAAAGACCTTGCCGATTATGATCGCCCTTGAGGTAAATACCCCCTCGGTGATCTTCATATCATGGGTGGCCACCATGGATGTCACCATCTTTCCCACGGTTGTTCCAGACGCCCATGCTGTATTTCGCCCTGTGTCCCGGTGACTGTCGGGTCCAACCAGGGCTCTGAAGGTAATCACCGCCATGTCTCCCGGCGCCAGTGCAGGAATGTTCCAGATGACGGTCTTCGCGGCAGTGAGGGTCGGGTCGGCGTTTTTTGCCCCGTTGACATGCGACGAACCGGCCAGATACTGGATACCGCGGGGCATGGCGTCATGAACGGCGATTGATCCGATAGGTGAGGCGCCAGTATTGGAGACCGTCACTGTATACCGTACCAGATCGCCCACGGAAGAAGCGTTCTTGTTCGCCGTTTTCTCGACAACGAAGAAACCGCCCGGAGGATCAAGAGGCAGGTCCATATTCAGCGGCGGAGACGCCGCGGTCAGGGTGAATGATTCGCCCTTCGACCCGTTGTCGTCGATGACGAACGCGGGCCAGGACACACGAAGTTCCGTGTTGGGCACGGCCGAAGGCCAGTGGTATCCTGCCGACGGTTTGACGGTGAAATGATAGGTCCCCGGGGTTACGTATTCAAACTGGAAAGCGCCGTCCGCAGCGGTGACCACCGGATTGGGCTGCACTGCGCCGGTAACCGGATGAAGCGGCAGCGCTGCGGCAAGTCCCGTGGCGTCGTCGATAAGGGTAATTGTGGCTCCGGCCACGGGAAGCCCAGTGATAGAATCGAAGACAGTTCCGAATGGATCTATTAATATATCAGCCTTCGATTCGGTGCGGTGGCCACAGAGGGAATCGAGAGGATCTTCATAGACCACGATGACGGTTATATCTTTTGTCACGGTGAGACTCCCGTTATGCTGGACGGTTGGACCAATGTCGGAAGTAATACAAGATACAAAAATTCCGGTATCTATGCCCGTTTCAGTAAGTGTAAGTGTTTCCGCATCTTCGGTCTTTGAAGTTTTAATACTGACCGTAACCGTTTCTGCAAGCGAGGGGTCCTTGTTCTGATCGAGATCCGTAACCTCGATACAGATTTTGTCACCCACGGAGTAGCGATTCGTCTGTCCCAGGGACGCATCGAGAAAACGTATCGATCCCTGTGTTCGACATGTGACGGAAGTAACGGCAGAGGAGGTCTGTGAAGGTGCTTCACTGGCGACTGCCGAAACCTTATTGACGATGACGGGATTAATATCGTCAAATGGAAGTATTTGCAGTACCAGCGTAACTGTCGCCGATGCTCCTCCTGAAAGCGTACCCAGTGACCAGACTAGAGATATTGTCAAATGTTGTGGATTGAGTTCCGTACCCTCCGGTTATTGCCTATGCCGCTTCCTGTAATTCTCCGTCGATGAACACCTTATTTTCTAATACGAGAGGTATCATGTCGTACCC
>DSBH01000105.1 GCA_011056825.1 Deltaproteobacteria bacterium
ATATACCTGCATAGAATCGGCACTGACGATGTCGCCGTCGAACCGCCGCGCGAATTCGATGGCCGCAGCCGTTTTCCCCGCGGCCGTTGGTCCCGTTATCACAACAATTTTCTTTTTGCCTTGCTCCCTCGGCATGAAGCGTCACCTTCGTTTGAAGAGCCTTTCCAGTTCATAGCTGCTTATGACTATGTGTACGGGACGGCCGTGCGGGCATGTTCCCGCATTCGGAATAGTGTCGAGATCCGAACAAAGGGCGTGAACTTCTTCCTGCCCCAGCCGACGGTTCGCCTTGATCGCGGCCCGGCAGGCCATGACGGCCAGCAGGTTTTCCCTTATTTCATCAAGCGATCCGCGTCTGCCGCCGGTGTTCTCGATCTCATCGATCGTGTCCACGATAAGTTGCCTGATCTCCATGTTGCTTAACAGCGGAGGAACGGCCTTGACCGATACGGTATTTTCGCCGTACGGCGCTATTTCAAAACCGATTTCCTCCATCAGGCCGAGAACTTCCGTGAAAATCGAGAATGTTCCGGGCGTCATTTCGATGATATCGGGCAGCAGGAGCCGCTGTGACGGCGGCGTTGCGAGGCGGGCGGAACTTTTCAGTCTTTCGAAAATAATTCTCTCGTGCGCCGCATGCTGGTCGATCAACACCAGGCGGTCTCCTCCCCCCATGACCAGATAGGTCGCCGCCACCTGCCCCAGGTAATCCATCTCGGTGAAACGGAGCGACTTCGGTTCGTTACCAGCCGCGGCCACATGATTCGCGTCGTAACGGGGTTGAAACGTATCGTGAGAAACCGTACCGGGCAGAGTAAACATCCGTTTCGATTCACCCGACAGGTGATACCTGACAGCCGGTTCTCCGGCGCCGCCGCCGGTACTTTCCCCGGCCTCTCTTTCCGGTATGGAAAAGAATCGCTCCGGTCGCTCCGTCCCTCCATACATGCCGATAAAGGACAACTCTTCCGCTATGACAGACGTCACGGCCGAGAATATAGCGCCCTCGTTTACAAAACGAACTTCGAGCTTCGCCGGATGAACATTCACATCAACTTCTTCACCCGGTACTTCAAGAAAAAGGACGGCGACTGGATAGCGTTTCGGCTCTATGAGCCTGCGATATGCCGTTATCACCGCTCGGTTTACCAGGCTGTCCCTGAGTGGCCTGCCGTTGACGAAGCTGGTTATCGCCTTCGCGTTTGATCGCGTCAGCATCGGCGTCGACAGCGCCCCCCACAGGCGATATCGTCCACGGGTTTGATCAAAAACCACGGCCTGTTTCCTGAAGTCATTTCCTCCGATCAGGAACAAGCGATCAGCCCCGGAACGGGTTCCCCGGACATCAAGGAGCGTCCTGGATTCCGAAGAAACTCTGAAGCCGACCCCCGGATTTGATAAGGCTAGTTTTGTAGTAATATCAACGCAATGCGACTGTTCAGTCGAGGTTTTTTTAAGAAATTTTTTTCGCGCTGGCGTTGCGAAAAAGAGATCCTCTACCTTGACAGACGTACCGACGGGACACCCCGCCTCGATGATATCGACTGTTCGCCCGCCCTCGATGGTGATGCGCGTCCCCGCTGTTTCTTCTCTCGTTCTTGTCAGCAGTTCCACTCTCGACACCGAGGCGATACTGTGCATTGCCTCGCCGCGAAATCCAAGTGTATTTAACCGGGAAAGGTCGTCCAACGTTGTAATCTTGCTGGTGGCATGCCGCTCGAAAACCAGTGGAGCCTGGGCGGCTTCAATTCCTTCGCCGTCGTCCACGACTCGTATCAGAGCGGCTCCTCCCTCTTCAAGTTCAACGTCGATATTCGACGCGCCCGCGTCGAGCGCGTTTTCCACCAGCTCCTTGACGACTGAGGCGGGTCGTTCTATTACTTCGCCGGCTGCTATCTGTGCCGTCAGCTCTTCCGGCAGAGAAATAATTTTTTTTGTCACCGGTATCTCACTTCCTTCAGGAACAATCCCTGGGGAGGCGCCGTAGCACCGACCCTGTTTCGATCCCCCGATTCAATGATCGACCTGAATGTTTCGGGTGTGATCTTCCTCCTGCCCACGTCGGCAAGCGTTCCCATAATCGATCGTACCATGGATCGCAGGAATCCGTCTCCTTCGATTTCAAAAATAACCATGTTGTCCGCGCGGCGCGACAGTGATGTCGCGAATACCGTCCTCACTGTTGTCTTAACGTCGCTTCCCGATGATTGAAAAGCACTGAAATCATGGCTGCCCAGAAGGGATGCCGCCGCCAGCTCCATCGCTTCGCAGTCGAGTGGTTCACGGACGTGCCAGCAGTAGCGTCGGCGAAGAGGTGACCGAACGGGAGCATTATACAGGAAGTATTGATAAACCTTTGATGTCGAATCATATCTAGCATGGAACGACGCGGGCGCCTCTTCAATGGCGATGATCGCTATATCGGAAGAAAGGAGGCTGTTCATGCCCGCCTGGATACGTTCGACGGGAAGTTTGGTGGATGTTCTGAAATGTGCCGTCTGTCCAAGGGCGTGCACGCCCGCATCGGTTCTTCCGGAAGCGACGATGCGGATTGTCTCCTGCATTATGTTACCCGCTGCATTCTCGAGCGCTTCCTGTATCGTTCCGGTTCCCGCCTGACGTTGCCAACCGCTGTATGCCGTTCCATCGTACTCGACGGTTATCTTGATATTTCTCATGAAATCTTCCTGACAAAAAAGGGTTAACCTGCCGGGCTAACCCTTTCGTATGGTCCGCGGGCCACCAGCTCTCGATCATCCTCTGGAGCTTTCGTGTCGTTCCAGTGCTTCGATCGATGGAAGTTTGTGTCCCTGCATCAACCAGAGAAACGCCCCGCCTCCCGTGGAAATAAATGTCATGTTCTCGCTTTCTCCTGCCTTTTGCACCGCCGCGTCGGTGTCGCCGCCGCCGATGACAGTCATGGCATGAGTTTCGGCTATTGCGTGCGCCATAGCATATGTTCCCCGAGAAAAGGCGTCGATTTCGAATACACCCATGGGGCCGTTCCAGACCACCGTTTTTGCGTCGGCAAGGACCTCGGCAAACAGCCGCGTCGAAGCGGGACCGATATCAAGCCCCATCCAGTCTTCAGGTATTTCCTGAACAGGAACGATCATATTTGCCTCACCTGGTGCGGGCTTCTGTGCTATTACGGCATCGACGGGAAAGTAAAGCTTTACGCCTTTTTCCTTCGCTTTGTCCATGCCTCGCTGCGCCGCCTCGATAAGATTGTTCTCCACCAGTGAACAGCCCACCTCGAAACCGGAGGCCTTGAGAAAGGTAAATGCCATTCCGCCGCCGATAATAAGCTTGTCTACACGTTTCGAGAGATTCTCGATCGCTTCCAGCTTGTCAGACACCTTCGACCCACCCAGGACCGCCACGAAGGGCCTGACGGGATTTTCAAGGGCTGCTTCAAAATAATCGAGTTCGCTTTTCATGAGATAGCCGATTCCACATTCAGCTACGTGCCTGACGATGCCG
Source organism: Deltaproteobacteria bacterium (assembly GCA_011056825.1). Taxonomy (GTDB): domain Bacteria; phylum Desulfobacterota; class Syntrophia; order Syntrophales; family UBA2210; genus MLS-D. The sequence goes on from DSBH01000105.1 coordinate 3,484, forward strand.
ACATTTGAGGCGTGGCTCCTGTGCGCGTTGCCGAAAGCATCGTTGATGTAGACGTCGGCCCCCGCCGCGAGTTCGCGGGCAAAGGCGTCGTCGTTTTTCGTTTCCTCGGGATGAAACCGCAGGTTCTCCAGCATGACGATTTCTCCAGGCTTCATCTTTTTCACAGACGATCGCACTTCATCACCTATACAGTCGGGCAGAAGCGCAACCTCTTTTTCAAGCAGTTCCGACAGTCTTCGCGCCACCGGCGCGAGACTCATCTCCGGCACAGGATTGCCTTTCGGCCTGCCCAGGTGCGATATAACGACCACGCGGGCGCTTTTGCCGAGTGCGTGCCGGATTGTCGGAAGTGAGGCCCTGATACGCCAGTCTTCGATTATGTTCCGGTTTTCATCCAGAGGAACATTGTAGTCGCATCGGCAATACACTGTTTTGTTTGCCAGATCGATTTCTCCTATGAACTTCATTTCCTTCTCCTCGTTCGTATGATCCGTCAGGTCGCTGCTTGTGTATGACAAGTGAGCGGTACTTCCTTTTAGTCGGTCGCCCGGTTCCGAATTCAGGGCTGGCCGTTGCTCTCCAGAACGGTGACAACCGAAAACGCGGCGATGCCTTCGCCACGCCCCGTGAACCCCATTTTCTCGTTGGTCGACGCCTTGACCGACACCCTGTCTTTTGACAGGCGGAGAATATCCGCTATCGTCTCTTCCATCAATGGAATGTGCGGTCTCAACCGCGGGGTTTCCAGGATGACCGTGGCATCGACGTTATAGGCAACGTAACCGCACTGGCCGATTATTTTTCGTATGTCCTCAAGAATGACGCGGCTCGAAACATTTTTCCATGCGGGATCATCGTCGGGAAACCTGGAACCCAAGTCCCCGGCAGCCGCCGCTCCCAACAGCGCATCCCCCACGGCGTGAAGCAGGACGTCGGCATCCGAATGTCCCAGAAGGCCGTATTCGAAGGGAATTTCGATTCCGCCCAGAATAAGCGGTCCCCCTGCAACAAAGCGGTGACTGTCGTATCCGAATCCCACCCGCTGGTAACCTCTCATTAATCCTCCTTCGCCGTCCCGGATCGTGCCGCCAGAAGCGCTTCCGCAGTCATGAGATCTTCTTCAAAGGTTATTTTTATATTATCACGTGAACCATCGACCATGGCTACGGGAACACCGATCCGTTCGACAAGCGTCGCGTCGTCAGTCCCGTACCGTCCATCCCGCATTGCCCGCTCGTAGGCCTTCATAATAATGTCACGTCTGAACACCTGTGGTGTCTGGAC
>DSBH01000215.1 GCA_011056825.1 Deltaproteobacteria bacterium
CCGCGTCATGGGGCGGGAGCAATCCTGCTTTTTTTTGTGGGCGGCGGGGGTAGCTATAGGGTAGCACAGAAAAAAACAAGGGGCCAGCAAACTTGCTAACCCCTTGATTTTATGGTGGGTCAGGGCAGAATTGAACTGCCGACACCCGGATTTTCAGTCCGGTGCTCTACCGACTGAGCTACCGACCCATTTTATTCGATTTTTCAAGGGACCTCCTGTCCCCGTGAGGGATAGTTGATTAACCGATCTCCTATTTTTTGTCAAGCACTTTTCCCGGTGTATTTCAATAAGGGAACTGATCCCGCTGACCGAAGGCCGCTGGATGTTCGGGAATACGAGGAGCGGGGTGCGTGCCGTATGCCCGGGAACTGTCGACCAGGTTATGAACAGGCATCCCGCGTGTTTTTATGACGACGGTGTCGGCGATCTTGTCGTGCCAGCCCTGTTTCCGGGCGTCGAAGGCGGCCCAGAGAAAACCGAGCATGAGAAAGATCCGGGAAACCTGGTAGCCGACCCAGCGAAGGAAGGAAAATCCCGGCGTCAATTCCTCGCCGTTGCTTCGAACGACCTTGAGTCCCATGACCATCTTCCCTGGAGTGCGACCGCCCATGCCGTGGAAAAACGTGAAGTAGGCCATGTTGAGCACGATGCCGCCGAATGTGTAGACGATACCGGTGACGGATACCGACAGGGAGTCAGCGCCGAAGTGGCTCGAGGTCAGGAACAGGTCCTGTGTCGTGAAAAAGAGAGAGATGACGATTCCGTGAAGCAGCAGACCGTCAATCGAGATGGCGATGAGGCGTCGCCAGAAACCTCCGTATTGGTACCCGTTCAACTGACGGCCTCCTTTCCCGGGAATGTCCCGATCGCGCCCCGTTCGTACTGAATGATGGACAGGATTACCAGTGGAGCGGTCTCGGCACGCAGGATACGCCGTCCCAGGTGCGCCTGCGTAAAACCCACCCCTCGGGCCGTTTCGACCTCGTCCCGCGAAAAGCCTCCCTCCGGGCCGACCACAAAGAACAGCGGGATTTCAACCAGGTGCTTTTCTTCTCGAAGAATGTCTCCGATTCCTCGTTGTGTTTCCTCTTCCCAGAAGAATATTCTGAGCGGGATATCGGCGGCTTCATCGAGCATGGTGTCAAAGGAAAGAATGTTCGAGATGTCGGGGACTCTCGGGCTGCCGCACTGTTTCGCGGCTTCGGCGGCTATCTTGCGCCACCGCTTCAGCCGGGCCGACGCCTTGTCGGCGCTGAGCCGGGGCACCGTTCGCGACGAAATAAACGGTATGATGCGTTCGATACCCAGTTCCGTGGCTTTCTGAATAATAAAATCCATCTTGTTTTCTTTCGGCAATGCCTGGGCCAGCGTCAGCGGGGGCAGTGCGTCTTCGATGAAATGCGACGAGACGATGTTGACGAGAACGGATTGTTTGCCGAAGTCCCTGATGACCGATTCGTATTCCCGCCCCCGTCCGTCGAAAAGAACAAGACGGATTCCCGGTTTAAGCCGCAGGACGTGCTTGAGGTAGTGGTGGTCCTCCGGTCCCAGTTCTTCTTCCGCGCTGTCTTCCCTGATGCCGGGACGGTAAATTCTCTGAATAGACACTTCAGTCGTCCCTTTTTTTGAATGTGATGCAAACCCACTCTTTCTCGGCGAGCCGGGTTTCAATGGCGACATCGTCCGAGGCGAATATTTTTTCTATCTGGTTCACATACATGTCGGTGATGCCGGAAGCAGTCAGATAGCCGCCGGGCGCAAGCAGTGAAATCAGTTTTTCGTGAATGTTGATAAAGGTAGGTGCGGTGAGGTTGGCGACGATCAGGTTGAAGGCGCCTTCCATCATCGCGACGTCGCGGTTCAGAATATCGATCCGGTCCTGCAGATCGTTGATGGCCACGTTGGTCGTAGCGATTTCAACCGCCTGCTGGTCAAGATCGATGGCGGTAACGCGATCAGCCCCGAGCCGGACGCAGCACATGGCGAGTATGCCCGTTCCTGTTCCCACGTCGAGAACATTCCAGCCGCCGGCGGGCCTGTTCTTTACTATAATATCCTCGAGGGCGTTGACACAGAGCCGCGTCGAAGCATGCTGCCCGGTGCCGAAGGCCATGCCGGGGTCGATGTCGATCACGATGTCGCCGCCCTCGGCCGAGTAACGTTCCCATGTCGGCTTGATGACGATGTTCCTGCTGATACGGAGAGGCTTGAAATATTTTTTCCACCGTTCCGCCCAGTCGGGATCGACAATTTCGGTGATGACGTACGATGGTTTCGGATACTCGGGAAACAGTTCCTCCAGGCTCGCCAGGTAACGGTCCAGTTCGGCCAGTTTTTTCGCAGCTTCATCGTCGCGGGGAAGGTATGCCTTGATGACCTCGGCCTGGTTCGGACGATCGGCGAGACCGTTGAAGGATTCGCTTTGCAGCGCTTCTTCCTGAAATACGCCATGAGTTTCCAGCTCTTCAAGAAAGTTGGCGAGCGCTTCAGACAGTTGCGGCGGAGTTGTAACCGCGATTTCAACCCAGGTTTCCTTGGCCGGCGACATTCAACACCTCCCTCTCGTGATTGCAGCTCCGATTAAACTCGAGTTTATAGCTTCTTTCCTCCTATAATTCAAGCCGCTTGAGTTTTCCAGACCTTCGTGTTATTCACACTCACTTACACGAAGGGCAACGTCGATTCATGGCAAATTTCTATCCCCTGTTTCTCGATCTTCATGGCAGGAAGTGTGTTGTCGTCGGCGCGGGCGAAGTGGCCTCGCGGAAAACGATACGGCTCCTTGAGTGCGGCGCTCGTGTTATGGTGGTCGGGAAATCGCCGGGCGCCGGAATAACCCGTCTGAATGAGGAAGGCCGAATTCATTTTATCGATGACGAGTACCGGAAGGACTACCTGGCTGACGCATTCCTGGTAATCGGGGCGACCGACGACGGGAATGTCAACCGGCGCGTGCACGACGATGCCGAAAAGCAGGGTAAACTGGTCAATATCGTTGACTGCCCCGAATTGTGTAATTTTATTCTTCCCGCTCTTCTTAGACGGGGCGACCTCACCGTCGCTGTTTCAACAGGCGGCAGAAGTCCTGTGATGGCCAGGGAAATCAGAAACGAACTCGAAAAACAGCTTGACGAAGGATACGATGCCATGCTGCGGATCATGGGTGAGCTTCGGGGGAGAATCCTGGCGCTCGGGCGGTCTCCTGAAGATAACAAGCCCGTATTCGAGTCACTGGCCGATTCATCGCTGCTCGATCTCGTACGGGAAAGGCGATGGAGTGAGGCAGAACGGGTTATTCTCGATCTGACCGGCGAAACGGTGAACCTGCCGGAACTTCTCGACGAAGGAGCGAAGCCGGACCGTTATTCGGGAGAAGAGTAATGGAATATTGCATTTTCAAGACCGCCCTTGTGGTGTATTGCATCAGCACCGCCGTATTCGCCGTTTCGATGCTGGCGAAACGGGTTGCCCTCGCGAAACTGGCCGCAGCGGCCCTCGGTTTTGCGGTTCTTCTCCATACCGTCTTTATCCTGTGGCACTGGGCGGTTTCAGGAATCAGCCCCGTGGTCAATATTTACGAGGCGCTTTCCTTTGTTGCCTGGGCCGTGTCGGGATCATATCTTGTATTTCAGGCGAAAACAAAAACAAGCGTCCTTGGCGCCTTCGTGTCTCCACCGGTGCTCCTGCTGATGATAGCCGCGTCAGCCGGTATTGCCGGTCCCGGCGAGATTGATTCGTCTCTTGAGACATACTGGGTGACAGTGCACGTCATTTTCACGCTGACCGGGACGGCCTTTTTCGCCCTGGCATGTTGCGCGGCGCTTATGTACCTGGTGCAGGACAGGTTAATACGAAAAAGAAAAGTAAGTGATTTCATCAGGTTGCTTCCTTCCCTGGGCGATCTCGACAAAATCAATCACGTCTCGGTCGTCTGGGGATTTCTGCTTTTGACCGTGGGAATTGTCTCGGGGTCCTTCTGGGCCCGTACCGCCTGGGGAGAACACCTGTTATGGGACGCGAAACAGGTCGCGACGCTGGCCGCCTGGGTCCTGTGCGCACTGCTTCTTCACCAGCGCCTTGCCATAGGATGGAAGGGGAAACGGGCGGCCTATCTTTCTATCGGGGCCTTTATAATTTTATTGTTCTCATTTGTGGGCGTGAACATGTTTTTCCCGACAGTTCACCGGTTTTAAACGAACATCATGAATATTGTCCTACTGGGAATGAATCATAAATCGGCGCCTCTGGAACTGAGAGAGCGGCTGACCATTGCCTGCGGCGAAGAGGAACAGACCGTCGACCAGGTGAAAAAAATCCCTCAGGTGAAAGAGGCGCTTTACCTGGCGACGTGCAACCGTGTCGAAGTACTCGCGGCCGTGGATGATCCTGACAGTGCCGTGGAGCAGCTGAAGGATTTCATCGTGACACACGGGAACCTACCGCTGGACGACATGGAGGCCTGTATCTACCGGTATCGCGACGAAGAAGCCGTGCGCCATCTGTTCCGCGTGGCCTCAAGTCTCGATTCGATGGTCATGGGCGAACCGCAGATACTGGGACAGGTGAAAGACGCCTACCGTGCAAGCGTTGAGAGAAAGGCGACGGGCGTTCTTCTGAACCGACTCCTGCATCATGCATTCCGCGTGGCGAAACGGGTCCGCACGGAAACCGGTATTGCTTCCAATGCCGTTTCCGTGGGATACACGACGGTGACGCTGGCGAAGAAAATCATGGGCCACCTCGCGGGTAAGACGGTGC
>DSBH01000304.1 GCA_011056825.1 Deltaproteobacteria bacterium
ACATCATTCAGGACAAGCTTGATGCCGGGGAACTGGAACGGCTTCTTGCATTATACGGACGGGAGTATCCGGCGGGGTATATTCTGTACCGTCTTGCGCGGCTGCTCGACGAAAAAGATGATTACGCCGCGGCGGAACGCTGTATAAAGACTTTCATGGGGCAGTACACGGATCATCCCCTGATGAAAGACGCCCGTTCGCTGTCCCGCTCGCTCGCAGAGCGGCTGGAAGGGGAAATCAGGACTGTCGGTTGTATCCTGCCTCTGACGGGACGGTTTGCTTCCTACGGGAACAGAATGCTCGACGCGATTGTCCTGGCGTCGGGAGTATTCGATGTTTCCCGGGAAACGCGGTTTCGACTGGCCGTCAGGGATTCAAAGAGCGACCCCGCGGAAGCCCGGCGAGCCGCTGATGACCTGGTATTCGATGAGAATGCCATTGCCCTTCTCGGCCCCCTGGAAAGCCGTTCAGCCTTTGAAGCGGCCGACCGGGCGAATCACCTTCGCGTTCCCATCATGACACTCACCCAGGCTCACGGGGTGACGGAACTGGGCGATTATGTGTTCAGAAATTTTATTACCACCGGCGGACAGGTGCAAGCGCTGGTTGATTATGCCGTAAACCGTCTCGGCGTCAGGCGCTTCGCCGTTCTCTATCCCGATAACGCCTACGGCCGGGAAATGATGTTCCGTTTCTGGTACGCCGCGGCGACCGCGGGAGGAGCCGTCGAGGGGATGGAGCCATATGAACAGGACAAGACCGATTTCAGTAAGGAAATCAGACGGCTTGTTAACCTGGAGAGCAGAAAAAGTGAAACCGACATCCCCGATATTCATTTCGACGCCATCTTTATTCCCGATTCGGCTCTCAAGGCGCGCCTGATCGCACCGCAACTGGATTTTCATGACGTGATCGGCGTGAGAATGCTGGGTACGAGCGAATGGAATGTACCAGATCTGCTGGAAGGCGAAACGGATTATCTCGAAGGGGCCGTCTTCGTCGACGTATTTTTCAAGGACAGCAGCGCGCCGGAAGTTACCAGCTATCTTGATAAATTTTACAGCGCATTCGGGCGTGAAGCGGACGGGATTGAAGCGCTTGCCTACGACGCGGCGTCGATTCTCATCGAAGGCATTGTGAACGGGGGCGCGCGGACGCCGGACGATCTTCGCGACTGGTTGTCTGATCTTCGGAATTATTCGGGCGTGACGGGGATAACGTCTTTTTCCGGGAACGGTGACGCACGGAAACAGCTGTCCGTGCTCTCGGTACAGGACGGCCGGATTGTTCAACTTGAGTGAGTGGGAGGCCCTGCGGGGCAAAAACAGGAATAATGAGTATTCTTCTGACCAATGATGACGGTATTTACGCCGAGGGCCTCGGTGTTCTTTTCGGCGAGATGCAGGAACTTGGTGAGTGCGCGATCGTGGCGCCCGAGACGGAGCAGAGCGCAGTCGGGCACGCCATCACGATCTATCGGCCCCTGATGGTTCGAAAGGCCGGGAAAGGTGGACGTTTTCTTGGTTATGCCGTCAGGGGAACGCCGGCGGACTGTGTCAAGATCGGCGTGAAGGAGCTACTGCCGAAGCCGGTCGAACTGGTGGTTTCCGGCATCAACGTCGGCGCGAACGTGGGAATAAATGTTCTCTACTCGGGGACTGTTTCGGCGGCCACGGAAGCCGCCATTCTGGGCATTTCGTCCATCGCCGTATCCCTGGATACAAAAAGCGGCGGCGTCGATTTTTCTTTCGCGGCCCGTTTTACGAAAAAACTGGCCGGGCTTGTCATGAAACACGAATTTCTTCGGCGCGTTCCACTGAATGTCAACGTGCCGGCACTTCCGGAGAGTGAAATCAGGGGCATCGTTGTGACCAGGCAGGGTAACGCACGTCTCGTGGAAGAATTCGAACAGCGACTGGATCCGCGTGGAAATATCTATTACTGGCTTGCAGGGGAAACACTGCTTCCCGAAACCGATGACATCGAATCGGACGCCTGCGCGTTGCGACGGGGTTTTGTCACTGTGACGCCGATTCAGCACGATCTGACCCGCCACGGCGCCGTCGACGGGGTGCGCGAAGCGCTCGCGGATCTCGTCGATTCCTGAGTGACTTCGGAAAACGCCTGTGAATGCCCCAGGTGAAGAGAGTGATCCGCCTTTGTTTCAGCCGTTATTCCTCGTCCGGTTTGGGATCGAAACGGCGTCTTTTGGGAACTTCCTTTTTCTTCAATCCCGCCTTGACAACGTCAATGATCTGTTCGTCCGACATGAACTGTGTGTTGATGACGAGGTCGTACTGTACAGGATCGTCGATGTCGACTTCGAAGTATTTGCGGATGTAGGCCCGTTGTTCGGACTCCTTTTTGTGAATTTTCCGCTGTGCCTCGTCGATGGATGCTATTTTTTCTTCACGCGACAGGGTGACGATTCTCAGGCCGAGTGGAGCGACGAGACGTATCCTCACGGTTGTTTCCGGGGGCAGAATAAGGTTGGCTCCTCGGCCGATGATGAGAGCGCCTCCCTGCTCGCCGATGGCGCCGATGACTTTCGTCAAGTGGGTGAGGAACGTGTCCGGAAGAAGATAGCGGGTGGATTTCAACATCTGGATCCAGCTGTCAAGCGCGCTCCTTGTTTTTTCGTCCAGGGATGCGACAACCTTTTCGCTCATCTTGACGCTCTTGGCGACCTCGTTGATGATCTCGTTGTCGAATATGTCGAGCTTCAGTGCCTCAGCGAGTCCCTTCGTCAGCTTGTCCGAGAGAATACCCGGTTGCCGGGAAATTGTTATAACCGGTGCTTTGACGGCGGACTCCTTTTTTCTCCGGTCCACCCGTTTCTGCCACTTCATTACCTGGTCTTCGAGAATATTTTCCACTCGAGGGACTTTTGACGGTTTGGTAGCCATGGTTTCTCCTCCGCTATTGATGGATTATAAATATTCGACGTGGCGTCAACACCGCCCGGTTCTAACCGGCCCGCTGTTTCAAGGTACTACAGAACTTGAGAAAGAGTCAACTCAATAATCCTGCGGGCACCTGTATTACAGGGACTTTGAGTTGTGGCCAGGCCGACGGGGACATATCCGTAGTTGACGGATAGGGAAAAGACTTGTATCAACTGTGAAGCCGATTTTGGAAGGAAGGGCTCATGTATGACCTTGTCGTTATAGGCGGCGGTCCGTCGGGATCTTCCGCCGCGAGAAGGGCTGCGGAACAGGGATTGAAAACCCTGCTTCTTGAAAAGGAAACATTTCCCCGCTCCAAGCCCTGCGCCGGGGCCGTGTCACGGCAGGCTCTCGATTCACTTGATTTCGCGCTTCCCCATGATATTCGGGAGAAGGAAATTGCCGGTCTTCGAATCTGCTATCGCGGAGAGACCATCGAGACCCGCAGCGATGTTCCCATCGCCGTTACCGTGACCAGAAGCCGCTTCGACGACTACCTGTTGGGGAAGGCCGCCGAAGCGGGCGCGCTTGTTCACACCGGCGAAAAGGTCGTTGCTTTCGAAGAGCTGGAGGATCGTGTCGTTGTACGATGCGGCGGTGATTCCTACAGCACGCGATACCTGGTCGTCGGCGAGGGAGCCCGGATGGCGCTCGGTAAAAGCGCGGGACGTACGGCAGCGGGGAAGACCACAGCGCTTTCAATGGTTGCCGAAACGGGCGCGTCCAATTCCCTTATTGACAAGAGGTTGCCGGGGCTGATCGAGATACACGTTGACCTGTTCCGTATGGGCTACGCCTGGATATTCCCCCATGACGGGTATTATTCGATCGGTCTCTGGGGATTCGCCTCATATTTAAAGGATCCGAAGGGCGTCGCAAGGGGCTTTCTGAGAAGAACGGGATTTCCCGAAGGGCTTCGTTTCAAGGGGCACCGCATGTCGACGGGGACAATCGTGAGACCGCTGGCAACGGGACGTGTTCTCATGGTCGGTGACGCGGCGGGGTTTACGGACCCCTTGACGGGGGAGGGCATCTCCCATGCCGTGCGGTCCGGAATGATCGCCGCCGATGTGGCGGCTGAAGCCGCGCGGGCGGGCGGGTTTCTTATTCCCGGCCGGTACGAGAACGCCTGCCGGAAGGATTTCGCGAATAATTTTATATACGCCCACGTGATAGCGCGTGTGCTCTATCGGTTCCCCTCCTTTTTTTACCGGGTGCTGGCGCGTGACGAAGAACTCTTTCGTATGCTCATGGAAGTGCCGGCAACGAAGGGACTCTACCGGGATTATGTGATGTGGATTCTTTCCCGCTTTCACCGGACGATATTGTGTTGCGTTAAAAACCGTGTCTCCGGGCAACGGTTGTAACTGCTGAGCGGCGGAAAATTATTTATGAATTTTATTATTATAGGATTGTTCTTTACGATCATGCTGGCTGTTGGAATCATCAGCATGAAGAACGTTCACACCATGGCAGGATACGCGGTGGCTGACCGGGGGGCGGGCGCCGTCGTGATGACGGGGTCGCTGCTCGCTACCGTCGTGGGCGGCTCAAGTACGATCGGGCTTGCCGGCCTGGGTTATTCACTGGGACTTGTCGGCGCCTGGTGGCTGCTGGTTGGCGCTGTCGGCCTGGCCGTTCTGGGAACGGTGTTTGCCCGCCGTGTCCGCGAAACAGGTGCGTACACGCTTCCGGAAATTCTGGAACGCCAATACGG
>DSBH01000251.1 GCA_011056825.1 Deltaproteobacteria bacterium
ACCGAGGAGCTCGGGTTGTCCGGGGACATCGAAATCAACAGCGTTACGGTGACCCTGGTCGAGTCGGACAGTCTCGCCACGCTGCGTGAAAAAATCAACAACGCCGGCGCCGATGTCACGGCGAGCGTCGTCAGCTACGAAACCGATGACCACCGGCTCAGCCTGACCAGCGCCGAAACCGGCGCGGAGGGCATCAGCCTGGACGGAGCATCCGACATTCTGACCACCCTCGGGTTCACCGAGATTTCAGCCGGCCGCGACGCCTCCCTGGTCATCGACAGCGTCACTATCACCAGATCCTCGAACATCATCGAGGGCGTCATCGAGGGCGTGACCATCGACTTGCTCAAGGCGGACCTTGCAACGGAAATCACTCTTACGGTGGAACGCGATATCAATGCTGTTTCGGGAAAAATAAATAATTTTGTTTCCGCCTATAACGCTGTTTCTTCCTATATCAACGGACAGCAGGACTTCGACTCCGAAACGGGCGAAACGGGAGGAGTCCTCTTCGGCGACGGCACGCTGGCATCAGTAAAAAGCGACCTCGTCAACACGGTCCTCGACCAGGTTGACGGTGTGGATGCCGGTTTTTCACTTCTGAACTTCGTCGGCGTCACCCTGGACGAAACGGGCATGCTCACCGTTGATGAAGAAGTTCTTGACGAATACCTGCAAGACAATTTCAATGACATTGTCGGTCTTTTCGCCGCCCAGGGCACAACCGAGGGCGAGAACCTGGAATTCGTTCATGCCGGATCATCAGTGGAACCCGGCACGTACGCGATAAGTATCGACCAGGCGGCCTCACAAGGAACTGCGACGGGGACAGTCGACCTGACGGGCGGACTCGGCGCCGACGCGACGCTCATCGTCGCCGTGTCGGGCTACCGCGCTGTCGTCGACCTGGATGCGGGCATGGTCATCGACGATATCGTTTCGGCCGTCAACACCGAGTTGGAAGCGGCACAAGCGGAAATCCGGGTGGGAAGCGAGTTTCTGTACGCCGGGTCGGGCGAGCTGACGCCGCTGACTGCCGAAACTACCTGGGACCAGGTATATGTGGGCGGAACGGCGGCGAACCTCGAAAACGGCGATACCATTTCATTTTCGGGCACCGACCACCAGGGAGGGGCCGTTTCGGGAAGTTACGAAATCACCGACGTCTCCACCGACACCGTGCAGGGACTGCTTTCAGCCGTTGAAGCTGCTTACGGAGGCGACGCAACGGCCTCCATCGACAGCGAAGGGCGCATCGTCATCGAAGACAACGAGGAAGGCCGAAGCAAACTGACGCTGTCCTTCGACACCTCCGGGGCGGGCGGGCTGACCTTCGGCGACATCGACGTAAGCTCCGACGGGTCCGACGGAAGCCGCGCGGGACGAACCGCGTTGGCCGTTTCCGCTTCAGACGACGGTTCGGGCAATCTCATCCTCACGAACGACAATTACGGCAGCAGCGCGGCCTTTACCATTGAACAGTTCGGCGCCGGTTCGCTGGGGCTGGTCGACGGCGAATACGCGGGCGAGGACGTATCCGGTACCATCAACGGCGAGGAAGCGACGGGTTCGGGCCAGGTATTGACCGGCGCGTCCGACGCCGACATGACGGCCGGGCTTTCCATTAAGTATACCGGCGACGCGCCGCTTGAAACGGCGGGCACGGTAACGTTCATTGAAGGAGTGGCCGAGAAGTTCAGCAGGTCGCTCTCGGCGATCACCGATCCCGTCGACGGATATGTGACTTTCAAGCGCCAGTCATTGACCAGCACGATCGATTCCTACGATGATCGAATCGAAAGAATCAACGAACTCCTTGAGAAGAAAGCGCAGCGCATGATCGACCGATTCGTTGCCATGGAACTTGCCCTGAGCAAAATTCAGACCCAGAGCGACTGGCTTGCCGGCCAGATCAGCGCCGCGTACTCCGGATGGGAGTTCAACCGTTGATAAAGGGCGACGACCACCATCCGGCGGGCGTCAATAAATATGATATACCTGTCAGAAATGCATAACGAGAGAACCGACGGAACAAAGGAGGATGCAATCATGCAGGGATACGGTCAGGGAATCAACGCGTACCGAAAAACCCAGGTGGGAACCGCTGATCCCCGCGAGCTGGTGATTATGTGCTATGAAGCGGCGATCAAGCAGCTCGGGACGGCCCGCGAAGCTTACGAGGCCGGCGATTACGAAGCGAAGGCGCGGGCCGTAGCGAAGGTTCATGACACGGTGGAGCTCCTCATGCAGTCACTCGATTTCGAAAAAGGCGGAACCGTCGCCCGCAACCTGCAGGCCCTGTACTCGTACGTTATTCGTCGCCTCACCGATGGAGACCTGCGCAGAGACACCTCCGCGTTCGACGAGGCGGGCAGAATTTTCGAGGATCTTCTCGCGTCCTGGAAAAAATTGCCGAAACACACGGATTCCGGCTATTCAACGCCATCCTCCGTTGAACGTCCCGCCGCGGATGAAACCGGCGGCCAGGCCCGTGTCGCGGGAGGATGGGCGCCATGAAACGGATTGAACCGTCACACACGACACCATCGGCGGTTGACCCGCAGCGTCTTCTTTTCCTGGTGGAGCGGAAGAAACGCCTCGTTGATGATTTCCTCGAGGCCACGCGGACCGCGGTCGAAGTCGACATAGAGAGTGACGACGAAAAGAACACCGCGAACTTTTTGCGCCTTGTGGAAGTGCGCGAGTCCTGCATCACCGAGATCGATGCCATCGACAGGGAACTCAGCGGCATCGAACCCGCAGGCGCGGGATTATCCCGGGATGACACGGCCGCATTAAACGCCAGACTGGACACGACACGGCAAAGTCTTCTGGAGGCGGCCCGCCTGTCCCGAAACCTGGAAGATTCGCTGACACTGGTGTGCAGGCGTCTTCAGGACCGGGGAACACGCTCCGCGAATTCACTGCGCGCCTTTGCTGGACGCGACGCCGCCGCGCCTCCGCCGCGTTTTCTGGACACGAGATCATAACCGGCGACGGTTGCTCAAGTTTTCAGATAAAAAGTCGATAGTACTAATACATGAACAGCGGGAAAGGAATAATCGCCATGAATACCATCACCACGAACATGCCGCCGATCAGGGCTGAAGGTGCGCAGTCCGGCGGAGCGACCGGCACGCGCGAGGCGGCCCCTGTTCAGCGGCAGGAGCAGGATTCCCGGCCCGTGAACGTTTCTCAGGATCAGGAGCTGGTATCGATGATCCAGAATCACCTGGACAGGATGAATATCAAGATCAGCTTCTCCACCTACGGCGAAAACAGCGAACGGACTGCCGTGATCGTCAAGGAACGGGAAACGGGCGAGATCATTCGGGAAATTCCGCCGAAGGAACTCCAGAACCTGCACGTGAAGATGGAAGAGCTGCTGGGCATGATCTTCAACGGTTCTGCCTGAAACACCGTCGCTCTTCACCCTTCCGCCGCCGAACCGGGAGACCGCCCGGCGGCGTATCATTGACGGTCATTCGGGTGGACGTTCACCCTGCTAGGGCGTGATCGTGTACCTGACAGGCCAGTCCTGATCCTCGAGAACAACCTGAACCGCCAGATCCTTCCCGGTGTTGACCAGCAGGGGCGCACGAAGATTGACGGTCACGCTAAGGGGCTCCCGCCGTATGGCAACGATGACCAGGAGCGTTGCCTCGGACTCGTCTTTCAGCTCGAGGAAACGCGCTTCCCGTTCCGGAATGACCGGGTCGTAGTCCGGGCAAACCAGGAACGGATCGACCACCACGAAGACCGGACTCCCGTCCACTCCCCGTAACAGCCAAAAGGGATTGTCGTCGTCTTTTGCGATGAGACTGTACCGTCGGACCTGTTCGAACCCGGGGATGCTCCGTTTCATTTCGATAACGCGGGGAGTCGTTCCCGGAAACTGCTTTCGTTCAAGGGTTTTCCCGGCAGCTCCCGCCGTTTTGACAGTTCTTTCGTTCCCGGTCGTCTGCGTCATCATTACGATCCCTTTCAGGATTGTTCCTTCACAATCAGGTCTTTCCACACATTCTCCAGGGACGGCGGCAGTCCGGCCGTTTCGTCGAGCGACGATCCGGCGTTCTGTTCTCGCACCGCCCTGAATATCTCTTCCCGGTAAACCACTGTTTCGTCGGGCGCCTCGATACCCACGCGCACCTGGTTTCCTTTTACTTCCAGTATGACAAGGCTCACCGATTCGCCGATGCGAATCGCTTCTCCCGCTTTTCTCGTCAGTACCAGCATGCGGCGGCCGCCTTAATCGAGAAAATCAAGCAGAGTAATGTTCCCCATTCGGGAGGCCACGGAATACGTGGCCTTGAGAACAATTTCCTGCATGGAGAAATCGGTGACCAGCGCCGAAATATCCACGTCTTCCCGGCTCGATATCATCTCGGTGAGCTTGAAATCCAGGTCGGTCAGATTGTTTCCCGCTATTTCAAGCCTGTTCATGCGGGTGCCGCAGCGGGCGATGCCGGTATTCACCTGGACCGACGACTGCTTGAGGTCATCCACCTGGCCCAGTATGCCGTCGGTGTCGTTGTTTTCCAGCGCCTCCTTCAAATCGTCGAGAACCGCGAAAATATCGACGGAGTCCTCGCCGCTTCCGGCAAAAACCGTATCGCCGGTAATGGAATATTCA
>DSBH01000211.1 GCA_011056825.1 Deltaproteobacteria bacterium
GGGTTGGGGTGAGGGTGAAAAATGACGTGCTTACAGTATCTCCTGTTCCCCCCATCTACTTTATCCCCGTCCCTGGTGCGAGGGGATAAACTCCGGACCTTTCTTCTCCCCTGGTGCGAGGGGATGAACTCCAGACTTTTCCCCTCCCTTGGAGGGAGGGGATTAAGGGGAGGGGGCGATTTTACAATTATTATATTTTTTCTACCTGGAACCCTTCGAGCGTGACGGCCACGGAGCGTTGAAGCAGGTCGATGGACACGACGAAGAGGCTTTTCGCGTAGTCGGTTTTCAGTACGACACCTTCGATGCCGGCGAAAGGGCCGTTGATGATGCGCGCGCGCTCGCCCACGCGGGGATAGAGGCAGGTCTGGAGCTCAATCTTCGAGTCCACGAGTCTCCTGATGGCGTCGATCTGGGCGTCGGGAATGGCGGCGGGTTCGTTGTCCGCCGGTTTGGCCAGTATTTTTACAACTCCGGGGGTTTTGAGGATGGGAAGACGCGTTTCAGGTCCGGCGTCGGAAAGATCGACGAAAAGATACCCGGCGAAGAGGGGAATGTGGATTTTCTTTTTCCGGTCCCTGCGGCGGCTCCAGACTTCTATTTTCGGAAGAAACGGATCGATGCCGCGGCGCAGGAGGACATCGTGTACCTTGTCTTCGAACCGACTTTTCGTATAGACGGCATACCAGGCCACGATGAAAATCCCTCAACTTTTGACGCGGGCGTCGATGATCAGGTCACCGTCGCTTCTCGACACTTTTTCGAAACGCAGGTTCAGTGACTGCTCCACGGCGGTCAGTCTCAGGTCGCCCACGGCATCTATGCCGGAACCGAGGATGCGTGGCGCCGTGATGACGACGAGCCGATCGACGCAGCCCGCGAGCAGGCACGACGTAATGATGCCGGCGCCGCCTTCGACGAGGACCGATGACAATCCAAGTCGGCCCAGCTCAGCAAAGATTTCCCGCAGGTCGAGCAGCCCCGGCGTCACTTCGGGGACCGTCAGGATATCGACGTCCCGTTCCTGGAGACGTTCCCGCTTTGAAGGGTCGGATCGCGTCGAGGTGACCGCCACCGTCCGAGCTTGCCTGATATTATTGAAAAGATGCGCATCGAGCGGCACGCGCAGACGCGAATCGATCACCACACGTACCGGGTTCCGTCCGCGTACCAGCCGTACTGTCAATTCCGGGTCATCGGCGAGGGCCGTGCCGCTTCCCACGAGGACGGCGTCGTGGAGGCTTCGCAACCGGTGGGCGAATCGGCGTGATTTCAGGGAGCTGATCCAGCGTGAGTCGCCCGTCGACGCGGCGATCCGACCGTCCAGTGTCTGCGCGTACTTGACGGTAATGAAAGGCGTCCCCCGTTCCATGTAGGTGAAGAATGTTTCATTCAGTCGCCGGCAGTCTTCTTCAAGAACGCCGACTTTGGTTGCGATGCCGTGCCGTTTCAGCGCTTTTATGCCGCGCCCGGCGACAAGGGGGTTGGGTCGGCCGTCCCTATGATTACCCGGGAGGGGGCAATCTCGATAAGCCGGTCCACACAGGGAGGCGTCTTGCCGTAATGACTGCACGGTTCGAGTGTCACGTAGAATTCCACCCCGCGGAGATCCTCGGCAGCGCTCTCGATGGCGTTGATCTCGGCGTGCCTGCCGCCGAAGGCGCGGTGATATCCCTCGCCGATGATTCGCCCGTTCCTGACGATCACCGCTCCCACCATGGGGTTGGGGCTTACCCGTCCCGCTCCCCTGCGGGCGACCGCGAGGGCCCGTTTCATGTATGCCTGGTCGGTTTCGGTCTTCATGAGCGAAGCGTTGTTCTTTCCCGGTTCGTCCTGTCGTGTTTTCCGTGTATACTACAGGAGGTAATCACTGTAAAGACGGGCTGCGCCGGTCAAAGAACGGAGGTGTTGATCAGCATGCAGTCCACCTCGATGATTGTCATATCTGTCTTGCGGCTGACGGGGAAAATACCGGTAACGGCAAAGCCGTGGTCCTCGTAGTGTTTGAGAACTTCCAGATAGTGGGGCATGCCGGAGTAGATAGGAACCAGGGAGAGTTCCGACAACATGCAGACAATGCGCGGCAGGGAACGCCGGGCGCCTTCGAAGACCTTGAGGTCGTACCCCTGCGTATCCATTTTCAGAAAAATCCGCCTGTCGGCGGTATTCTCGACGTTGGCTTCCAGGAAATCATCTATCGTGCCGATCTCGACGGTTTCCGTCTGCGCCACGTCGAGCTCTTTGTACTGCGCCTTTCCGAAGGTATTCGGTTCAAGAAAGGAAGTGAAATCGGCCGACGCGGTTATGTTGATTGACTGTCGGCCGGGAGCATCCCCCATTGCCAGCTTGTGAACGGACCATGAGTCGTCGTTACGACACGTCTTTTTCAGCATTTCGAAGGTTTTGCTGACCGGCTCGAATGAGTGGATTTCCGATCGGTAGCCCTCATTCCGGAGCTTTTCCCCGAACCGCCCGATATTGGCGCCCACATCCAGCACCAAGTCGATATTGTAATGGGACAGTATCTGCGGCAGGTGAGAATCCAGGGAAGGTTGCCGTGTGCGCCTGACGAGCTCGTACCCGAAGAGTTTTGCTATTTTATTGGAAACATTCATGCATCATCCTCGATTCACGCCACCGCGGACAAGCCGTTTACCCGGTTTGTTCTTCGGCCTGTTGTTCATGATTCACGATGTCCTGCCGCGTGTCAACGGCAAGCATCGCGCTGCACCAGATTAGCAGGAATCTTCCCTCCATGGAGGTGGTGAAATGCGCGCTGAAAAGACTCGTCGCGCACCACGCCAGCAGGACCCCGATGCCCGCGATATAATAAGGATGCCTGGCCCGCTGCATGAAAAAGGAACCGATGAAGAGTAAAAACAAGAATAATCCAGCGATGCCGTATTCGAACAGTATGCCCAGATACTGGTTGTGGGGATCGTGTATCGGCATGTCCTGCCACCTTCTTTCGCCGGTTATTTCCTTTTCGTTCATCAGGTCCCTGTAGGCCGTTTCAAAGCCGGCGGTGCCGTAGCCGAACAAAGGATGCTCGAATCGCTTCAACAGGATGATCGTATTTTTCCACAGTATAATGCGCAGTCCCATGGATGTCGGCACCCGGTCTTCCTCGTACGTGTTCAGCTCTCCTATGCCTTTCGACAGTTTTTCATGGGCAACGGGCGATACCAGCAGCAGGGAGACGATCAGCACGGGCGCCAGCACCATGAGAACAAATCCTGTTTTACGGGGAAGCGAAAAAAAGATGAATACCATGATCAGAACGATAAGGGCCAGGTAGCCGCTCCTGCCGGGTGTAATCAGGATGATATTGAGAAGAAGAATCACCGCCGATGCCACAAGCAGCCGCCTGCCGACGAAAACGGAGCGAAGGGGGAACCGGAGGATAACGAGGCAGGAAAAAAAGGCGACGGCGAAGAACATGCCCTGCGTGGCCCAGTTGTGAACAAGTATGCCCGGGCCGAACTTGTTGCCGATTCCCAGTGGATAAGCCGCGCAGGACAGAAGAGCGACGAGCACGGCGATACTGATAAACAGGGATAAAAAACGCTGTTTCCACACCGGGTCTGTGTAAACGGCGGCGACCATGGGGACAAGGAGCATTTTGCGCCAGCTTCCCCATAAATCGACGCTTTCGGAAAAAGTCGCCACGCCGTAGAAGATTCCAATGGTAACCATGCAATACACGGCGAGGGCCATTATGACCATGGGCTGCCTGAGTGCCCGGAACGTTCTGCGGCGCAGTTCCCCGAAGCCGATAATAGTGAGAAAGATGAGTATCTCGAAAACCTCCGTCGCGGCCGTCGAGACGAACAGGGCGACAACCTCGAGAATGATCAGCACCCGCGCGAGGGCGACGGGATCGACATTCCGGCATGTTCTGCCGAAAGTCAGCAATTTTTCCCCCATGGAATGAGCAATCGACATTGTTGTATTCCCTGTATCACTGTCTGCGTTCACGCCGGCGCCGCGCGATGCCTTCGCGGGCTCAATGAAACCGTAATTCTCGCGGTTGACGTCAATCCCGTTTTCTCAGATCTATTCCCAGCAACGGGTATAGATATTTTCTCCGGATGATTTTCACCGTCCATCCGACGGTGTCTATGAACCGCCCCCGTTTCAGGTTCTGTATGCTCGACTGGAAAAGACCCGTATGAGAGCCCTGCCTGGCGATGGTCGGCTCCAGCCAGAGGATGGGAACGGCCAGGTCCAGGGCGATCCGGTCAATCAGGTGATCCGCCGGCAGGTCAAACCCGTTTTCCCTGACCCATTCCACCATCCGGCTCGCCGTTTCGCGGTTGATCCAGTATGAATCGGCGGCGCGAACATACTCCGCCGGATACAGTCTCGTGTTCTTTCGTTTTTGTGTCCAGGGGACGTATAGCGCGCATCCGTTGCCCAGGCTGATATAGCCGTAGCCTTTCCATCGCTCGTGAAATTCCGACAGGGCTTCCCGGACCAGGGTTCTGAAGCGACGCCTGTCCAGGAGGACGTCATCCTCGAACACGAGTCCCTCATCGCCGACGCCGCCGGCGATGCGTTCCCAGGCGGTGATATGTTTCAGGGCGCACGAGATTTCCGCGTTGTTCAGCGA
>DSBH01000142.1 GCA_011056825.1 Deltaproteobacteria bacterium
AGCGAACACCTTCGCGTTGCCGACCATGGTGTCGATTTCACAGTATTCATCCGGCTGATGCGCCATGCGGTTGAGTTTCGACCAGGCTGCAACGGGAAGACCCTTCTCGCGAAGGTAGGCGGCGACGGTTCCTCCGCCGATGCCGACGGGCACGGGCCTCACCCCGTAAACATGTTCCACCGCTTCCGTCAGCATGGTCACGACCGGTGCGTCTGCCGAAGTGGGCGGCGGCGCCTGTGTTTTCTGCTGAGGCTCAACTTGGATGGCGACGTTCCATTCCTTTTCGATTCTGCGAGTGATTTCTGAAATGTTCTTCATAACCTCGTCAAGATCATGAACAGGAAGAACCCGGCAGTCCAGGTGAAAGACATCATCTCCCGGAATGGTGTTTATGTTGGGAACGTTTGCTTCCTTTTTCGTCGGTTCGAAAGTGCTCTCGGGTGGATCGTACAGTTGATCTCGTTCCGGGAAGAGTTCGTGGAGGCTGTCCAGCGCCGTCACCAGGTGAGACGCAGCCCTGAACGCGTTATTTCCCATGGAGGGAACACTGGCGTGGCACTGCTTGCCAATGGTTCTGAAGCGAAGCCAGAGTATACTTTTTTCGGCTATTTCTATGCCGTCTCCCCGATCATTGCCGAAATCGGGGACCACGATGAAATCATCGGGTTTAAACAGGGGAGGTTGTTGCTCGAGCAGGTGGCGAAGTCCCTTAACGCTCGCTGTTTCTTCGTCGGCGACGAAGGCCAGGGCAACCGTCGCAGCGGGCGTAATGCCGTTCTGAACAAGGCTTCTGGCCGCCATGATCGACGATACAAGGTCCTGCTGGTTATCCTCGGTTCCCCGGCCGTAGACCCTGTCGTCTGTGACGACAAGGTCGTAGGGATCATGTGACCAGAGAGAACGTTCACCCGGAGGAACCACGTCGAGATGTGTGATGATCCACACGGTTTTGTCAGTATCGGTTCCGGGAATGGTCGTGATAATGTTGGGACGGGTTCCTGTCGATGTCCGTTCATCGGGAGCGTCGAATCGGCACATATTCGTAAATCCCCATGAACGGAGCACATTTTCAAGCGCCCGCGCTTTTTCCTCTTCACCGTCGCCCCCGCTTTCCGGCGCGAGAGCCGGAATGGCCGTCAGAATTCTCTGAAGCTCCACCGTGTCGTCCCGGTACGAATCGATGGTGCGTGCAAGTTGTTCAAATTTTTCATCGTCGACCATGATATGAAACTCCGCCTTTCAATAGCGCTTTATTTTTTTCTGCCGGTCGTGACGGATTCTGTCCGCGAGGAACAATTTTTCCGCCGCCTTTATTCCGTTGCAGGCTCCCGCGCGTCCTCCAGCAAGTCGCTGTGTATTTCAACGAGAGTTCCCTTCGCGGAGAGTTGTTCCATGAAGGAATCAGGATTTCCAAGCACAAGGAGAACGCGCCTGTTGCTTCCCAGGTACGCGTCGGCGCTGCGGCGTACGTCTTCGGCATCGACGGTGGCGATTCTGTCGGTGTAGGTTTTAAGAAAATTATCGGGAAGCCCCCGGAACGCGTTCATCATTTGTATTCTGGTAATTTTGGATGCCGATGTAAATGAAAAGACATGGCTGTTGATAAGTGATTTTCGCGATCGATCGAGCGTTTGCGCGTCCACCGGGTTCCGGGCCAGGTCCTCCAGTATGGCGTTTGCAAGGTCCACAACGTTTGCGGTTGATTCGGACTTCGTCATGGCATAGACGGCGACCACGCCGAAATCGCTTTTCGGTTCGTAAATGGAACCCGCGCTGTAGGCAAGACCTCTCCTGGTTCTGATTTCAGTCATCATGCGCGACTGGAAACCGCCTCCACCGGCGATATCGTTAAGCACTTCCATGGCGTAAAAATCGGGGTCATTTTCCCCGGGGACCAGGTATCCTGCAACGATCACCGATTGAGGAAGATCTTTCGGCAGGTAGTAAATCGGCGCTGACTCCCTGGGGTCAGGCGGTTCGGGAAGCGGTTCTGATTCTTCAAGGGACCGTGAACCGAACAGATCGTTTAATTTTGTCCTGATCTCACGTAATGAGACGTCGCCGGAAACGGCTGCCATTGCCGGGCCTGATTGAATAAAGTTTTTATGAAAGGTTCTGCAATGATCCCGTGTGATGGCCCGCACGGAATCGATCGAGGGCGATCGACCCCACCGGTCGTCGTCATAGAGAAGACGTGATAATTCGCGGAAGGCGAGCCGTTGCGGGTTGTCCGGAATACGCCTGAGATCCTCGACGGTGACATTTTCAGCACTTGCCAGGCGTTGTTCGCTGAATCGGGGATGGTGCAGTATGTCGTAGAAAATTTCGAATGCGCGATCAAAAGTATCGGCCGTCGCGTCAAGAGAGAGCACCATGGTTTTCTTGCCGACTGATACGGAAATATCGGCTGCCAGAAAATCAAGTTCATCATCCACCTCGTCGGGGGTCATACGAACTGTACCACCCCTGATCATTGATTTTCCCGTCATGGCCGCCAGTCCCTCCAGTCCCGGGGGATCGAAAATGGAACCGGCGCGCATGGCCAGAGACAGGCTGACCAGCGGAAGTTCCCTGTCTTCCATGAAGAAAAGAACCATGCCGTTATCGAGAACGACGCGTTCCGGTGCCGGCGGGTCGAAATCAAGTGGCTCAACGGCTATAGAATTCGGATCTGGCAGGATCGGCCCGACGGTCGCCCGATCTTCCGGAACATGGCGTCGCGAGCCGTCGTACGGGCCGAGCATAAAAGAGCAACCGGCAACCGACAGAAAGAAACATGAAACGAGCAGGACGCAATACATCTTTTTCATGGGGTTTCTTCCCTTTCCAGGAGTGCTGCCGTCCTGTTTTTTTTCACGAAATATTCGGCGGCAGCCGACTGAATATCATCGGCTTCAATTGAATCGATATGATCGAGATAGGTCGAAAGATAACCGTAGTCTCCCAGGGTTGCCTCGAAGTAGGATAAAACAGAGGCGATACCACTGTTGGAATCGAGCATGCGGTAAAGATCCGCCCGAATTCCATTCTTTGCCTTTTGAAGTTCACGTCGGGAAACAGGCGTTTGTTTCAGCCGTTCAAATTCGTCGAGAATCGCTGATTCCAGATCGGCGAGAGACACCCCGTCCAGCGGTTCCGCTTCCACCATAAAAAGATTTTCATACAATATGCCGGGACTCCCGTTGACCGCGAAAACGTCACCGGCCAGTTCCTTTTCAATGACAAGAGATCGGTATAAACGTGACGAACGCCCCCCGGTAAGAATATTTTCAATAATATCGAAAATATAGTCTTCCCGAGCTGGTGCGGTCGGTTTTTTGAACCCCATGATAAGCCGGGGGTTTGCTGATGACGTAAGGACAGCACGTCTTTCACCCCGTTGGGGCGGTTCGATGGTAGCGCTCCGGGTGAGAAGATCGTCGGCCGGTGATGGTTCGAGAGCACCGAAATAGTTATTGATAAGAGACAGGACTTCCGAATTTGTCACGTCTCCCACGACGGCGATCACCATGTTTGCGGGACGGTACAGGGAATGGAAAAACCGGGTCAGGTAGTCGATGTCGAGACGGGCGATGTCGTCGCTCCATCCCAGTATGGGTCTTCCGTAGGGGTGGGCGATAAAAGCCGTCCCCAGGAAGAGTTCCCTGAGCTGCCGCTCGGTACGGGAATCAACCACTTGGCGCCGTTCCTCTATGACCACGTCTCGTTCAGAAAAAAATTCCCGAAAAACGGGATTCATGAGCCGGTCCACCTCGATCCTGGCCCACAGTTCCAGTGCGTTGGCCGGCAGGTTCACCATGTAGGTAGTAAGCTCGTAGCCGGTCGAAGCATTGAGACCAACGCCCCCGCGTTCCCTGTAAAGCCTGTCGATTTCATTTGAAACGATGAGGGAACGCTTTTCTTCCTCCAGCCGATCGATTTTTTCGGCCAGTTCCTTTGCCTCGGAGGACTCATCTCCTTCACGCTCCAAAACCCGCTTCAGAGTCGATCGTGCTTCAGAGATCCTGCGGCGCAATGATTCTTCAGCCTGGTAATCGACGGTCCCGATGGTGGTTGTTCCCTTGAACATCATGTGTTCCAGGAGATGCGCGGCGCCGGTTCGACTGGTAAGATCGTCGACCGCACCCGCACGGTGGCGGATATAGAGGGACACCGTGGGACTTATGGGACGTTCCATGACGAGGACCCGTATGCCGTTTGGAAGGATTGTCTTATGAACCCCCGTTGTCGGGTCAAAGGCATCCGCCTGTGACGAAAATACCAACAAAATCAACATGAAAAAAGTTGCGGCAATCAGCGGAATCGATCCGATCCACCGACCGTCAGAAGGAATACGCTTTCTCACGGGTCCTCCTTTTCCGGAGTCGAACGGTCGTTACGGCCACCGTCTGCCAGGCGGCCGTAAATTCTGAAAAGGGGATACAGCATGATGCTGGCACTTACGAGGATCAGCATGCTGGACGAAAAAAAATACATGATAAATGAAAAGGGATCGTCAAGGTCGTAAGAGCCGATCAGCACCCTGATGCCCCTGTACAGGAAATATCCGGAAACGAAAAGAATAACAAGCTGTTTTGTCCACCAGAATAAAGGGTTCATAACAC
>DSBH01000253.1 GCA_011056825.1 Deltaproteobacteria bacterium
CTGTGGGTCAATTACCATATCCTGAACATAAAATATTATTTTTTTGAGAGGACGTGAGCAATGCCTGAACGGGCTGAAACGGTGAATACCGGCCACGGCGTCATTCTCGAATGCGCGCCGCGTCGAACCGAACGGGCTGGGAACAACAAATACTATTCGACGGGACGTGAATATTACTTCGCTTCTGATGAAGCCGCCAGGGCGGCCGGCAGGTAAAAGAGACCGGCGTAATCTTTTACCATGCGATCGGCGTTAAAGCGCCATCCCAGGGTCTGCATGGCATGTTTCATTCTCTGTACCCATTCCAGGGGTATATCATCGACGTGGTCATAATAAAGAGGGATCACTTCGTGTTCGAGTGTGTCGTAGAGAAATTCGGCGTCGCGCCGATATTGCTCCGCGGGATCATCATGCATGCCGCCGTGTCCTATGGCAAATCCGTTGGCCCCGTCGTAGGCCTCGTTCCACCAGCCGTCGAGTACGGACAGATTCAGCCCGCCGTTGAGGACGGCTTTTTGTCCACTGGTGCCACAGGCTTCCAGCGGCCGACGGGGATTGTTGAGCCACACATCGACTCCCTGCACCAGGTGGCGGGCGAGATTGTAGTCATAATCTTCCACGAAAACGATGCGCCGCCGCAACGACTCGTCAAAACTGCACCGGGCGATTTTTTGAAGCATCTTTTTGCCTTCGTCGTCGCGGGGGTGCGCCTTCCCGGCGAAGATGACCTGAACGGGCCGGCGGGCGTCGGAAACCAGGCGGACCAGGCGTTCATGGTCTGACAGGAGCAGGTCCCCCCGTTTATAGACGGCAAGCCGACGGGCGGACCCGATGGTAAGGACGTTGGGGTCGAGAATCCTGTCGATTTCCTCGATAGTACCGGTATGTCCCAGGCGCTCAGACTGGGCCGCCAGTCGTCTTCGAACGAAACGGATGAGCCGCACCTTCAGATTCTGATGCGTTTCCCACAGTTCTCCGTCGTCGATTTCTTCTATCTTGTTCCAGATATCAGGGTGACACATTCGGGACGGCCACGTGCCTCCCAGCCGGGCGTTGAAAAGCTGCACCATTTGCGGCGCAAGCCATGAAAGGGCGTGAACGCCGTTGGTTATGTGACCGATCGGAATGTCTTCTTCGGGCCGGGACGGCCAGAGTTCCCGCCACATCAGGCGGCTCACGGTTCCGTGAATGGCCGAGACGCCGTTCGCCCGGCGGCAGCTTTTCAACGCGAGAACAGTCATGCAGAAATTCTCGGAGTCGTCGTCGGGGTGGACGCGGCCCAGTGCCATGAGATCGTGGTGAGACAGGCCCAGGTCGTCACGCAGGACACCCAGGTGTTCTTCCGTCAGGTCTGAAGAGAAGCGGTCATGCCCGGCCGCCACGGGCGTATGGGTCGTGAATACCGTGTAAAGCGACACCCGGCGGTGAGCGCGCCGGAATGGAATGTTGTCGTGTTTCATGACGTGCCGGGTTTCTTCGAGAATGGCGAAGGCGCTGTGTCCCTCGTTGAGATGAAGTACGCCCGGATGAACGTTGAGTATCTGCAGCAGGCGGGCGCCCCCGACACCCAGGAGCAGCTCCTGGCGGATACGCAGACGGTCGTCGCCGCCGTACAGGCGCGACGTCAGGTCCCGGTCTTCCTCTGAGTTTTCCTCCACGTTTGAATCGAGAAGAAACAGCCTGATTCTTCCTACCTGTACCTGCCAGGCCCGCGCGAAGAGCCTGCATTTGCGGGTCTCGATCGCGACGAGAACCGGCGTGCCGCTGTGATCACGGAGTAATTCCAGGGGCTGGTTCGCGACGTCGAGAGTGGTGTATTCTTCTTCCTGCCATCCGTCGGCGTTCAGTCGCTGGTCGAAATAACCCTGGTTGTAAAGAAGCCCGACGCCGATGAGTGGCACGCCCAGGTCGGAAGAACTTTTCAGGTGATCGCCCGCCAGTATGCCCAGTCCGCCCGAATAAATCGGGAGTGACTCGTGCAGTCCGAATTCGGCGGAAAAATAAACGACGGGTCGCATTGAGAGATTGCCGCAATGCATCTTGCCCCAGGTGTTCCGTGCTTCCAGATATTCATTCAGTCGACGGAAGGCATAATCGATCCGGCTGTGCAGCGCCAGATCGGACGCACGTTCTTCAACCTGGTCGGAGGTGATGCCGTTGAGAAAGGCAATGGGGTTGTGCCCGGATTCCCGCCAGAGAATCGGATCGAGGTCCAGAAAAATGCTGACCACTTCCGGGTGCCAAGTCCACCAGAGATTCATGGAAAGCGCGCGAAGACGGTCATGGAGTTGCATTATATCATCCGTCACGGAACACCTCTCCCGGTTGTTGTCGTGATTCCCCCGTTTATTCGTGAAGCATAACTGAAAAACAGGATGTTCATTCCTGCTCGTGAACCGTGGCCGCCCCCGCGCCATGTCAACCGGAGGATAAAAATAGTATACATTCACGAAAACAAGTAACCCTTTCACGGGGCACTGTCAAGCATCCCCTCCGACCATCCGTTCGAGGCTTTTCGCGATACGGCGTATCAAAACAGCTCTTTTCTTCCTTTTGATTTTCCGGATCCTGTGGTAGCTACATGAGACGCCGTTTGCCGCGGCGTTATTGTGTCAGGCGAATAATGAACGTGAAAAAGCAGGAGGGAGACAACAACGAGCGACAGAGAAGAAGCGATTCTGCAGCAGGCTTTTGACCGTGCGAAGGCCCACGAGAAAGCGAGCGGAGGATGCCCCCAGTGCACACTTGCCGGAATTTTCGAGGCCCTGGATATCTGGGACGACGCGGTGTTCAAGTCGGCCACGGGTCTCGCCGACGGGGTCGGGCTTACCGGCGATGGTCATTGCGGCGCCCTTTCGGGTGGGACAATGGCGATCGGATACTTTTTCGGCAGGTCACGTGAAGGGTTCAGCGATGTCATGGGTCAATTGAAGGCCTGTATTCTTGCCAAGAGACTGCATGATGAATTCATCGAAAAGTATGGCACCTGTCGGTGTGCCGACCTGCAATCAAAGCTGGTAGGACGGTTTTACAATCTTTACGATCCGGCCGAGTTTGAGGCGGGTTTTAAAGCGGGCATGCCTGAAAAATGTTCCACCGTGGTGGGAGAGGCGGCACGGATGGCAACACGCATTATCCTGGAAGAGCAGAAAAAAGAGAAAGAGAAAGCGCAGAAGCAGGGAAGCGGAAAATAAACGCAACCGCGACAAAAGCAGTGGTGAAACGGGAATCCCGTCGATCCCGTGTTTTTCATCGATAGCAGCTCCTGTTGAAGTGTATACATAGCGTATGATTTGTCTGTGCGGTACGGGATAACGTCATCTGTCTGCCCCGCCGCGGCAGGCAACGTGGCGGCGTGACTGTCTTATGGAAATACGTATTATTTCCACCGAATCGCTTGGCGTGCGCGGCATGTGCGTTCTGGTCGAGACAGACCGGCGCCGGATTCTCATCGATCCTGGAATCGCTCTCGGCCTGGTCAGACATAAATTGCAACCTCATCCCAGCCAGGTCGAGCGGGGCAGGGAAGTCCGGAACGACATTATTGACGCCTTCCGAGGTGCGACCGACATCGTGTTCAGTCACTATCACGGGGATCATGTTCCCCTGGTCGAGGCAAACCCCTACCAGCTTCCTCTCTCGTGGGTGTCCGGGGCTCTCCGGAACAGGCGGCTCTGGGGGCTGGACGCCGGGCACGCGAACCAGGTAATGTCTTCCAGGGCGAAAGATATTGAGGAAGCCGCTGGATGTGCCATCAGGGCGGCGGAGGATGTGACCGACGGCGAGCTTCGTTTTTCCGTCGCTGTGCCGCACGGTACCTGCGCGGCCGAGGAAAACAAGGTAGTCATGACCCGTATTGAAGAATCCGGTCGGGTCTTTGTACACGCCTCGGACATACAACTTACCGAACGTGACCCCGTACGAAAAATTATCGACTGGCGCCCGACGGAAGTATTTGTCTCGGGCCCACCCCTTCACCTTGAAAAAATTTCCCTGGAAATGCGTTCCAGGGCGTGGGAAAACGCTCTCGCCCTGGCCGAAGCCGTGGATACCCTGATCATCGATCATCACCTGTTGCGATCATGGGAGGGGGTGGAGTGGCTGGACGAACTTCGGGAGAAAGCGCATCGTCCTGTTGTCTGCGCGGCCGATTACAACAATGTCCCCCGGTTGTTTCTTGAAGCGGACAGGACGCGCCTCTACGAAGAAAATCCCGTTCCCGCGGGATGGCACGAAGCCTATGGACGCCAATGGCGCGAGTCCCGGAGCGGAGGGCGCTGAAGAAGCGAAAACACGGCCCGTCGTACCCGCCGTACCGGTTACACAGGCTGTCCGGCGGATTCAGTTTACAAGATGAAAGAATATGCCCGGTTATTATTCTTCGAGGACCAGTTTTTTATTGAAAGAAATGCCCGATTTGTTTATAAGGGAGACGCTTTTGGGGGAACAAACCATCTAGTACCATGTAACATTTAAAGTTGCGGATAAAGTCGTCGTAGTTTGATCCGCGCCTCTGGAGTAGCGAATTGCCATGTTATTTTCTTTGCACTGTTGTTTCGGTCCGCCTCCCACGCTGC
>DSBH01000261.1 GCA_011056825.1 Deltaproteobacteria bacterium
TCTGCAAACAGCCCGGGCCTTTGTTTCGATTTTTCCTTTTGTGAAACTGTACTACAATTTAATAAAAATAATATTACGACGCCTTGTTCACCATCTCCACTCCCAGGTCGAAGGCCTTGATATTGTCGTCCAGTTTTTCTTCGGGAAGGGTCCGCCCGAGAACGGCGGCGAAAACGTCACGGTCGAGCGGCAGTTCCTCCAGCGCCGCGAGGGCGCCGATCATCATGATGTTCCCGAGAATAGGGTTCCCCATGGACATGGCCCGGTCCGTGGCGTCGATAAACCAGGTCCGCGCCGCCAGCTTGTCCAGCGTTTCCTTGATCGTCGGCAGGTCGGGATAATCGGCCTCGCCGGCAATGACGCCCGCCGGATAAATGGGACGGGTGTTCGTCAAGACGCGCACCGATGGATTGCCGTAGCGCGCGAGCACCCGGACCGCCTCGATAGGTTCCAGGGTCACCACCACGTCGACCTGCCCTTTGGGAATCTGCGGGCTCCAGGTCCCTCGCGGCGATACCCGTATATGGCTCATGACGGAGCCGCCCCGTTGTGACGCCCCGAAGGTCTCTCCGATGGTCACGTTAAGCCCTTTCTCGACGAGCATATTTGAAAGCACCCGCGAGGCCATAACGTTGCCCTGGCCGCCCACGCCGGTAATAATAATATTATAGGGATCCTTCACCGGTTGCTGTCGCGTCGCCATATTCAGGCCACCTCCTCCCGTTTAATTGCCCCCTGGGGGCAGATGTCGGCGCAGACGCCGCATCCCACGCAGATCGCGTCGTCTATGCAGGCCTTTCCCTTTTTCTTGTTCCAGATAAGGCCGGGACATCGGAATATACGGGTGCAGAAACGGCCGCAACCACATTCCTCACCGAGACAGAGTTCTTCATCGACGGACATGGTGAACTTTCTTTCATGCTTCCGCTGGGGACTGAGCGCGCAGGCCTGCCGCAGAATCAGCACCTTGACGCCCCGCGGGTCGTCCATGAGTTCGTTTATCGTCCGTCTTGTTTCTTCCAGGTTGAAAGGGTCCCTTATTTCAACCCTGGCGCCGACGGCCTCGCATATCTTCGCGATGTCAACGGCGGGAACTTCCTCGTTGAGCACGTTATGATCCAGTCCCGGGTGAGGCTGGAACCCCGTCATTGCCGTTCCGCTGTTGTCAAGCACCACCAGCGTTATGTTCGATCGATTGTGCACGGCGTTCACCAGGGCGGGAATGACGGCATGGTAAAAAGTTGAATCACCGCAAACAGCAAGTACAGGCTGATCCATGCCGAACTGGCCCAGCTTCCCGAAACCACTCGCCACGCCCGTTCCCGAACCCATGGCATGAAGTGTCTTGAGCGATTCAAATCCCGTGGGGCGAATTGCCATGGAATAACAGCCGATGTCGCCGCAGATGAATCCCTTGCGGCCGTCGAGCTCGATGGCGTTGTGTATGCTGAAGAAAGACGCCCGGTGGGGACAGCCGGGGCAGAAAATCTGGTCCCGGAACGGAGCGCCCACGAAGGCCGACAGCTGGGCCGATTGTTCATACTCGCCGGATACGGCCGAGTAATTCAGTCCCAGGACCGAATTCAGCGCCTCGATCACCAGGTCGGGGTTCAACTCGCCCGCCATGGGAATGAGGCCGTCGTTCTTCCCATAGAATGTTTTAATACCAATTTCGGCGGCCCGCTCGGCGGCCAGAATCTTGACATTTTCCTCCAGGAAAGGAAGCACCTCCTCGACAATCATGACCTTATCCGTGGACGCCAGGTGTTTCGACAGGAGTTTCGGCGGCAGGGGCCACGTTGTTCCCAGCTTCAGAAGTCCGACCCGGTCTTCAACGCCGAGTACCTTCAACGCCTCCCGGCTGTAAAGGGTGCAGGCGCTGCTGGTGATGAGCAGCAACTCGGGCCGTTCCGGGCCCTCGTACGTGTTAAAGGGAGAGGTTTCGAAGATTTCCCGCGCTTTTTTGACTTTTTCCTGCTGCTGCTGGTGCTTCCAGTCCACGGGTGCGCTGATGACCGCGCCCTCGTCGGGATCGAGAATGAACCCGTCGAACTTGAACCGGGCCGTGCCGCCCGGTTTGGGCAGACTTCCGAACGTCACCGTTCCACTGGCGTGGGACATGCGGGTCACGCTGCGAAGCATCACGATCTGTTTGAGTTCCTCCGACAGATCGAAGGCCCACCTGGTCATATCCTTGGCTTCCTGGAAATCGCCGGGTTCCAGCAGGGGCATTTCCATGATCCGCGCGAAAAAACGGGACTCACCCTCGTTCACGCTCGACAGGGCGCCGGGATCGTCACAGGAAACCAGGACCAGACCGCCGCGGGTTCCCGAACCGACCAGGTGCAGCAGAAAATCGGACGCCACGTTCACGCCGTTCTGCTTCATGGCGCAGAGCGCGCGAAGTTCTGCGAACGACGCGGCCGCCGCGACCTCGAGAGCGACCTTCTCGTTAACGGACCACTCCACGTAGAGGTTCCGCTCGGAGGCGACGTTCGAAAAACTCTCGACAATCTCGGACGAAGGCGTTCCGGGATACCCGCTTGCGACGTTGACGCCCGCCTCCAGGGCGCCCCGCACAATCGCCTCGTTTCCCATGACCAGGCGGGACGTTCCTTCGCTCGAATCAGTCAGATAGGACATGTGATCTCCCCCTCTCTACGTCGTTGTCAACCGCGCGAGAACATCCGCTCCCATGCGCAGGTAAAACAACGGTTCAGCGCCTTCGCAATCAATCATTCCTTCTTCCTTCGCGCGTGACAGCGCGCGCTTCTTTTTATTCCCCGCGGCCCAGGCAAGATGTTCGAGGTTTTCCGCCGGCATGGGCGATACCTCCAGGTATCCTTCACTCACCGCTTCGTCGACAAGCTGCTTTCCCCGGTCCGTTCGCACGATGAGGGTATTCATGTCGGGCCTGCCCTCCAATACACCCACGGAAATATCGGAGAACTCCGAAGTCATGTCGATGCAATATGAACAACCCTCGGGAACGAGTTCCCTGATTTCTTCCAGCGGGAATTCCTGAACGTCGCCGTTTGCGCCGAACACCTGAAGAACCTCGGACGGCGGCGGCGGAATGTCTATTTTCCGTATGTTCGCGATGTCGACACGTTCCGCCAGAAACGACTCAAAAAGGCGATAATCCACGGCCCATGTACAGAAAAGGCCTATTATCAAACCGAAGGGATCAACAAAATCCTCTCTTTGCAAGGCATTGAAACGCATCTGCGAAGCGGCAAGGACCTGGCAGGGGGTTCCCACCAGCCCGATAGTGCCGTGTCCTTCGGCCACGGCCCGATTGACCGCGGACAGCGTCGGCGCCGCCGAATACTTGGATGACGCGCAGGCGAGAATGTCATCGGGATTCGTGACAAAACGCGGCACCGGCAACAGGCCCTCGCGGTCCGTCACCACGGCCCCGTCGATGAATCCCTTTGTGAGCGCGAAATACGTGAGCGCCGACACGACGCCGCCGGCCTGAAATGCCGCCTTTTTCACCGCGGGCCCGGCCTTGGCGGTGGCGATGGACTGGTACGTCCCGAGAGGCGCGCCGTCATAAACGGTACCGAAAAACCGGCGTGACAGGTCATCCAGGTCAACGTTGATCTTGGGACACCAGGCGAAACAGCGTCCCTCTTCAACGGTGCAGGGAAAAAGCACCGCCGTTCTTCCGCGGTATGACCTGAAATAGGGGCACACGTCGATGCACGCCCCGCATCCCGTGCAGAGACCCGCGTCGAGAACCCGTTCGCGGACCTGCTGCTGTCCCCTGCTGAGAACATTTTCCTCCATGTCGACAGGACCTCCCTCCGTTCCGTTGCTTCAAACCACCGCCGCACATTGTATGAAAAAACACGATCCGACGGGCTGCGTTTTGCCGGGGGTGTACAAGGATTGTAAGGCACTGATGGTCAAGCCCGCTCTACCCCGACGGCACCGTAACCAGTACCTATTTCTTCCCGGGCTGTCAATTGATTATTACGCTTTACAGAAGAAGCGTGACGAGAAAAAACCCGCTTTCCGGAGTGAACCAAAAAGCGGGTTTTAAATGTATCTGGTGGAGCTGGACGGGATCGAACCGACGACCTCTTGAATGCCATTCAAGCGCTCTCCCAACTGAGCTACAGCCCCGGAATTGATATGCGAACAGGGCGCTTAGCTAACACAGGTTCGAGCCGGCTGTCAATACAAAATTCCCGCCGTAAAATTCTTGACAAACCGCCGGCCGCCGCTATAATCGGAGCTCCTTGCCGGAGTGGTGAAACTGGTAGACGCAGGGGACTCAAAATCCCCCGGGAGCAATCCCATCTCGGTTCGATTCCGAGCTCCGGCACCAGTAAAATCAAGGGGTTGCACCTGAGAAGGCGACAACCCTTTTTTCTTTAGGAGCCCCATTGTAACTATTTTGTAACCGTGAGCCCTGCAAGTCATTAAACTCCTGACGCTTTCGAGCCGACGCGTTTCTGGGACAATGTCCCAAGTCAGGGATTCATTACACTACAAGGCAACAACTCATGATTGGCTGACACCTTCTCTTCAATGCTTCGGTTCACAATAATGAGCCCACGGCTATTAA